>JXSN01000377.1 GCA_001276605.1 Achromatium sp. WMS2 | reverse complement strand
GGCCGTATCACAGGTAAGTCCAAACCGTTGCAACATTTTTCTTACCACCGCAAGATTTACAGGATTATCCTCAACTATTAGCACATGACCTACTAGTTGCCTTTTATCACCTCTTGGGCCTTGCGCCACTGCCTTTGAGGACCCAGTAGAATGCTGGCGTTCTAACTGTTTAGGTTTAGTCTCAGTTTCCACATCATAAGCATCTGCTGCATTAATCCCAGGCTGTGACTCTGATGCGGCTTGCTGACCACGACTAGTTTGCACATCCAATATTCTGTGAAGCCGACTGCGTAACTCTGGTTCCTGAATAGTACGAGGGATAATCTCAGTAATATTGGAATCTTTAAGTGCTTGCCCTACTGAGGGAAAAGTATCTATCACAATAACATTTAGTGTTGATAATTCCGGTAAAATGCGTATATTTACCAATAAATCTAATATATCGCTAGTGTTGACCCTGCCATCTATGCATAAAATATCATAATTCCAGTTTGCCCCTAAGCGAGCCGAGGTTTTAAGCTTTACCAAGGCATCTTGAGCGTTATCAGTATGATCACTTAAGACCCCCCAATCCCTAAAGTAGCTAGTTAAACGCTGGTATTCCAGGTTATCAAAAGCGCTCAATAAAATACGCACTCCTCTTAAACTCTTGCGAGTTGATGGTACCTCATCCAAACCCTTGCGTAGCGGTACCACGAACCAAAATACTGATCCTTTGCCTAACTCTGATTTTACACCAATGCGTCCACCCATAATTTCTACTAAGCGCCGACAAATTGCCAGTCCCAAACCAGTTCCCCCATATTTGCGGGTATTAGACGCGTCAATTTGACCAAACGATTTAAATAATTGATTAATCAATTCTTTTCCTATGCCGATACCAGTATCCCGAACTGCAAACAGCACCGCTATGTTTTTGGAGTAAGTCGCATGACGGCTCGCTTCTACCTGTATAGTCCCCTGTTCAGTGAACTTTATTGCGTTGTTCACCAGATTAGTTAAAACCTGCCTAATTCTAAAGGGATCACCACGTAATTGATTGGGTATACCAGAATCTATCTTGCTTTTTAGGCGCAGACCGCGCCGATCAGCCGATTTAGTTAGCAGAGTAATGACGGATTGAATGAGCTCTTTAATATCGATATCAGCCGTTTCCAGTTCCAACTTACCGGCCTCGATCTTAGAATAATCTAGAATATCGTTGATAATATTTAGCAGATGATGGGACGAGGCCAATGCAGTTGCAACATACTCCTTTTGCTCATCATTGAGGCTGGTTTCATCTCGCAGCATCGTAAGTATCGGCACAATACCATTAAGCGGAGTGCGTATTTCATGGCTTATCGTAGCTAAAAACTCAGTTTTGGCAATGTTGGCACTCTCAGCAGCATCCCGCGCCTGCTTAATCTCATCTGCAATTTGGGACTGATCATAATGTGAGTCAGTAGCAGCGGCTTGCAGTGTAGCCAATTTATGCGATACCTCTGCATACTGAGTTTTTAGGATCTCAAACTCAGTTGTCTGTGACGAACCTAGTTGTTGTCGAACTTTCCATAACCCAGCCATTGCGGCCAAGATCACAACAATTGCCATAGACCATAGTACCTCCATGTGCATAAAGCTACCAGATAATACCATACTAAATGATGCGTTAAAAAAAATTCCACTTAGAAAAAACCAGATTAGAAC
>JXSN01000039.1 GCA_001276605.1 Achromatium sp. WMS2 | reverse complement strand
AAATCACAAGTTAAGTGATATTGTTCTTTGATACTTATTTTTTGCGGTAAGTTATTGATTTTTATGCCAAAAGCCTGTTCGCCTTTGCCAATTATTAAATATTGTTGAGTGTGGGTAGAGCTCGGTATGTTTAACAATATTTCTAGGTCAAATAGTGGGATTACATAACCATCTATAATGGTTACTCCCAATAACCAGCGGGGTACTACTGGTAAATTACATAAATTGCTGGAATCTAGTTCTATTACTTTACTTACGGTATTGCTAGGCAGTAAAAATCCTAGTGAGCCTACAATAATACCGTATTTACAGTGAGGAATTGAGTTATTGGCGGCTATGATTTGCATGTCACGAATTGCGGTGGTAGCTGGTATATGAAAGCCAACAGGCTAGTGTCGATCTAATCTATTTCATAGTATAACAGCTATATACGGATCTTTTTTAGAACTTAATGTTGAGGTGTTTAATATAGTTATGGTGTACAGATTAAACACCTGATTGTTTTTATTTAAATATTCGCATATAATTATACCTTAATTATTTAGCTACCTACTATAAGCATGGGATATTGTTAGGGGCTTGCATCCACCTAACATGGTTGAGTTGACTCCGGTCCTGGGCTAAGGCAAGTAATTATAGGTTTTTCAATTGTATTTGATTGGTAGTAAAAAATACAGCATATGATCCAATTATTGACGTAAAAGCTTGATTATGAATTATTTAATTCCGTACAAAGCTGTTTTGTTGGTAACGGTGCTGGTTTTGCCACTACAGGTGCGAGGTTTAAGCTTTCAAACAACACCAGAGCAGTTAGTAAGCCCAGTGCCACAAACCTTGGATGAACAAAAAATTAGGAGCATGGGGTGCATCGTAGCTAGTCTTGCCGTTAGTAGTTGGATGCTGTATCTGATGGGGGGAATTGAGCCGCTGGCTGCGGCCTTGACTACTCCTATATCCCCGCTGCGGGTGCTGGAGGGGGGGGCAGCTGGTGCTTTTATCTTTTCAAGCGTTTGCTATATTGGTGTGGCTTTGGCACCAATAGCAATATCTACTTATGACTCGATTATGCGAGAGGCTGCACCAGAGCCCGAACCGCAGCAAGCACCAATGGTACCACCTGCGAAACATTTGTTTATTCCCTACGATGAACTGGCTTTTGGTTTAGGTGCTGATCCAGATATTTCGATCCCCGGCACTGAGGTCAATCTTGATCTACTAAGTCCTTAAAGTGAGATTATGTACATAATGCTAAAAATACAGCTGCCTAACAACTTTATTTGTACCATTATGGATAAGATACATAATACTTATAGGTTATGTCAAAATATTCTTTCACTAAATTGCTAAAATTGCGTGGCTGGAATAATTAGGAATTATCCCGCCCGCAATTGTTGGCTGCTGTTAGCCGCCTATGTTGACCTTTACAGGGATTCTGCCTTGGCTAAGCCGGCCGATTTTCCTGAAGGCTGCGGGGCTTAAATCCAAAGTGCAGTTGCAACGATCGGTGACGGTGACTCTGACGCTTTTGCCAGTTCTGCGGTTGGTTACCCTTATTCGGGTTCCAAGACGATAGCGACGGTGGGCGGCAGTTAGCCTACCTGGCCGGTACACCTTACCATTGGCCATGCGGCGACCATTGAAGCGATGGTGGTAGTAAGTTGCAGTGGTATTGGCAGAAAATGCGACATCCGGCACTAATGCCATGGCTGTCATTACGATTCCTAAAACTGCTACCGCTAAGTGTTTCATATTTTTATCCTAACTTGGTTCCAAAAATTGAGATCAAAACTCTGTATTCGCTGTACAGATTAGCATTGCTAGTGTTAGCATGCAATAGTATATAATCAGTAAATGTTATGTTAATTCATAGTAAAACAAAAATAATTTACCATATAACTTTTACATTTAAATGTAACGTACTATAATAATTGAGATTATTTTTAAATAGATGATTTTAAAATATTAACAATTGTTGTTTAAATAATATTAATATTTTTTATGAAATTCACTATAAATAATTTGTTTTAGGGCTAAATATTTGAATATATTGAAATTAATCAATGGTGGTGGAGTACGCATGCTTGTTGCTATGGGGTTTGCGTGACGACTTTCTATGATACTGAATAACACCAACACTTTTATCTTCTAAAAATGGCAGGAACATCTGCCGCGTCGGGCAATAAGAATCTTTCAGTACATTTGTAATTTATAACAATGATCATAAAAGATGTTGTACCCAAAGAGCTGGCAGCAGGCGGTGCCCTGTATGTGGTGGCCACTCCCATTGGTAATTTGCGGGATATTAGTCCGCGTGCTTTGGATGTGCTTAGGTCGGTAGATTTAATTGCGGCTGAAGATACACGACAGACTGCCAGATTATTGCAAGAATATGGTGTTCGAACCCCGATGTCTGCTTATCATGAGCATAATGAGACTTCTGAAACAGAAAGGCTGGTGGCCTTGATAATTCAAGGTGCCAAATTGGCTTTGGTATCTGATGCCGGCACCCCACTTGTCAGTGATCCAGGGTTTAAATTAGTGCGTGCCATCAGAGATTTAGGCTTGCCAGTGATTCCCATTCCAGGGGCTTGCGCTCTGGTTTGTGCACTTTCAGCATCTGGTATGGCTTCAGATAGATTCCTTTTTTTGGGGTTTCCGCCCAGGCATTCTGAGGCCCGCCAGGCGCTTTTTCAAGCAGTTAGTTCCGAACCAGGAACTTTGATTTTGTACGAAGCTGGTCCTCGCATTCAAGATACGCTTATGGATTTAAACGTTATTTTTGGTTCAGAGCGCAACGTGGTATTAGCTCGCGAGTTGACCAAATTATACGAAACTTTTTTGGAGGGAACCCCGACGTTGTTATTGAAGGTTTTGGAGCAAGACCCCATGCAAAAGAAAGGGGAACACGTGATGTTGATCGCTGGAGCTAGGCAGCAATTAACCCAACATGCTCAGGAACTTGAGGAGGCCAAAGAAATACTCAAAATTCTGCTAGATGAGTTGCCCTTGAAGCAGGCAACTAAGCTGGCGGCTCGGATTAGCGGTTGTTCTCGCAATGAATTGTACAAAACAGCCCTTAGTTTGCTAGAGCGTTCCTCATATTAAATGTTGTCGAATTGGTCCAAAGAAGTTAATTTGTAGTAATGCGCTGCCATTCACTAAACGAGCGCTGTAAGCAGTCTTCGATAGAAACCCCTGTAAAATAGTTACCAGTTAGCGCAAGTCCGGTTTTCGCTAATACTCGGTCTATTCTAGCAACTAAGTCCATATGATTAGATTTGAGTGCCGGCATTTGATGTTGGGTATAAATGACGTTGTCAAGCCCATCTTTAGGCACCATCAATATTTCCCTAATTCGCGCCAATTGCCGATTGCTATCTATCTCATTTTGGGGAAAATGAAAACTAAAACCACGATATTGTGAATTTTTCAAATAGTCTCTAGTTACCATGGAGTAAAATGGTTCATACGGCGCTATAACCCCAGCCATGGGTGGTAATTTAGTACTATTAGCAGGCAACATTAAGCTGATGGAGGTTATTTTAGCAACACCGATGTCGCCTAAAATTCCAGCTAATTCCGGAAATTTATCGGCCAATATATAAGCCGCATGGTTAGGTGGGGTGGCCAGGGCTATCTTTTTGGTAACTAGGATTTGGCCATTTTCAGTTATGACTTTGGATTCTTGTGGTCCAACATCAATACTCTTAACCACGGTATTAGTTAATATTTCTAGGTGCGGTTGATTCGCAATTGCATTGGGTAGGGTGCTGAGCCCATTCGGAAAAGTATAGCTTCTTGGTACGGTTTTATCTCTAGGTTTGGGACGAAATAGCAATTCGGCAGGAAAGTTATCAGCTGGTTGGCAGATAACTGCATTAAACGCCGGTCCAAATAAATCATTGTAATTTTTCGGCCCCAGTATGGAGGTGTAATATTCCCTGATACTACGCCCGCCTTTTTTAGCCCTAATTAAGTTGGGTAGAAACCAAGCTAATTCCAATGGGTGTAATCCGGCTAAAATTGAGCTTATGCGATCTTTGCGCAGTAATCTAAAGGCTACTTTGTGCTTAGGAGTGATTTCAGACTTTAGACCCAGTTTGTCTACTATCTTTAGCAGTGTGCCGTAGGAATTATAACAAGTGTGGGCACCAGCCTCTAACCAAAACTCCGGGATCTGAGAACTATTAGCGGTTTTAATGCTACCGCCAACACGTTCACTAGCTTCTACAACTAGGGTACGTTTTCCATCTTGACCGCTACAATGTGCCAATCCTAGACCACTAATACCAGCACCTATCACTATAAGATCATAGTTCATATTGTAATCTAGACATACTCATGTCATATCCTGTTGGTAGTTGCTACCAATTATTTTTTGTAGGTTATTCTAAGTTTTCTAAGACTATACCCTTGGTATTAATGCTAGGGCGTGCTGGATCTGGGCTGGTGTCCAAGGCTACCCCAGTTGCGTTTAAAGTTAAACCATGGGTACTGATTTTTACCACTGGATCTGGTGCGGCGCAGTCTTGCAACTCCCAACTTGATCCTGAGACTAGATCAAGATTACTGGTATCGATGGCTATCTGTTTAGGCTCTGGCGCTACATCCAAATTAGTCCCCACAACGTTTAGATCTAAATCTGGAGCAACTGTACTTGCTTCAGGTTCAGGTGCAGCACAATCTTGCAACCCCCATTCAGTTCCAGATATCAAGTCTAAGTTGCTGGTATCAATATTAGCAGGCGGTGGCAATGGGGTCAAATCTATCTGTACACCTGGGGGGGCTACCGCAGTACTTTTAATCTCTAAACCTTGGCTAGGTTGTATCTCTGAAATTGCCCCTACTCGGCGCAATGATGCGCAAAAATTATTTGCAGCCTCTAAAGTTACCTGTTTTCGTAACACTACAGGATGGCCGGAAAACATTTTGGCTATGGTAGCAGCTGATGCGTTGTTAAATAGCTTGCTTATCCTTGCTTGCACCGCGGCTTGGTTCTGACCTTTTTGTATTTTACCATAAAAAACAACATCAAAGCGTTCTATTGGCATAACCGGCCTATCGTAGTTTTTTAACACTGCTACGGGCAGATCCTGGTGGCAACAAATCAGTAATTGAACCAGTATTAATTTCCGCCGCAAAGGCTAAAGTTTCACTCAAAGTCGGGTGGGGGTGTATAGTGAGGCCCAGATCTTCCGCATTGGCCCCTAACTCTAAAGCTAAGACTGTTTCACCAATCAACTCGCCTGCGTTGCGCCCCACTATCCCGGCCCCAAGTATACGCTTGCTGTCCGGTTCGAATAGCAATTTTGTCAGCCCTTCCTCATGTCCCATACCTAAAGCTCGGCCGCTAGCAGCCCATGGGAAAACTCCCTTTTCGTAAGCAATTCCTTGCTCTTTGGCGGCTGTCTCGGTAAGTCCCATCCAGGCAATTTCGGGATCTGTGTATGCCACGACCGGAATTGCCAGGGGGTCAAATAGGGCTTTTTGACCCGCTATCACCTCTGCTGCTACTTTGGCTTCGTGCACTGCTTTATGCGCAAGCATCGGTTGTCCTACCACATCCCCAACTGCGTATATGTTTTTCACATTAGTACGTTGGTGTTTATCCACAGGAACGAAACCATTAGCAGTGACATGTACCCCGGCCGCCTCGGCACCGATTGTTTTTCCGTTAGGCACGCGACCAGTCGCCACCAAAATTTTATCGTAGCATACAGCTGTATCTGGATTGGAGGCCATTGTGCCGGCAAAGTTTACCCATAGTCCATCAGTATTTGCTACAATCTTGGTAATCTTGGTTTCAGTCATAATACTATGGTAACGCTTGTCCAGCTGTTGCTGTAGTATTTTAACTAGATCTCGATCACAGCCCCAAATTAGCTGTGGTTGCATTTCGACTATGTCTATCTGTGCACCCAGGGCATGATACACGGTGGCCATTTCTAGGCCGATAACCCCGCCACCTATTATTAGCAGGCGTTTGGGAATATCCGCCAGCGCTAGGGCGGCACTGGAGTTCATAATTCTCGGATCGTCCGGCAGAATGGGGATACTAGCTGCGGTAGAACCACAGGCAACAATAGCGTTGTCAAAGGTAACCGTACTGGCATTTGAGGCTTCACTGGTAACCAGTATGCTATTTGGCGTTACAAACTTGCCATGGCCGTGGATAATTTGGACCTTACGTCGCTTGGCCAATGCCGTCAACCCTTGAGTTAACTTTTTGACAACCTTGTCTTTGCTAGCCCGCAGTGCGTTTAGATCAATCTCTGGTTGGCCAAAATTTATTCCCAACCGCGCCGCATCTGCCGCATCATTAATTAATTCGGCTGCATGCAGCAGGGCCTTAGATGGGATACAGCCGACATTTAGGCATACCCCACCTAGATTAGGATAGCGCTCGATCAATACAACTTTTTTACCCAAATCAGCAGCTCGGAAGGCTGCTGTATAACCACCGGGCCCACCTCCTAGTATTGCGACTTGAGCATTAATGGGTTCCGATAAATTTTGGGACATAGCGTGTTCTCTTAGTTGGTACTGGAGCCATCGTAGTGCCAGTTGCATCTGCCGACAATTCAACCCGCAGCATGTTAGCCCAACTGTCAAAGGCCTCTTCGGTATAAGCCCAGGTGTAAAATCCTTTTACGTAGCTGCTAAGACCAGACACAATTCCGGCTTCCCAGTTATATTTTTTGCCAGCCCGGCGCTCGATGTATGCTGCCAATTGTTGATTGCTTTGACTATCCAAAGCCTCCATTTCTACCACTGCCTGGCCAGCAAACGGTGTGCTTCCCACATCTCCCTGCGCCGCTCCGGCGCTAGCTTCACCCAACCATAGGAATGGTACTACTAAGGTTATCATGGACACGCCAGGGTCATTAGGCTCAAGATCGGTAACTGCGATACGTAACCGCAACACCTCTGGTCCTGGTTCATCAACTATTTGGTAAGTATCACCAACTGCTTTGACGATAGATTGCCGAAAATACTCTGCCAAATCATTGAATATGGGACTGCCATCGCGCGGCCAAGTGTGGCGTTTAGTGGTTATCTGAATTGGGTCAATCAGAATTTTTTTGTACCGCACCTTGGTCAAGGCCTCGTTTCGGTATACAAAGATCCCACTGCTTTCGCCAGCCGGTTTGATTTTTGAATAGTCACTAAGGAAACCCTTAGCCTGATAATTACCAAAAGAGGGCAATGCCTCCAACGTTGCTGGTTCGATTCCCCCTTCAACTGCTGTTGCCATCACAGCCAAAACCAGCATTATGGCAATATGGATCTTAGTTATAGTGTTTGCCATGACACGTAATTCTCCACTCTGCTAAAACTAACCTTGATTACTTCTGTGTGGTGAAAACGTTACAACTAATCTCACCCCGATTTCAGTCGTACTCACAATTCGTCTAATCAATATAAATGAATGTCAATTGTTTAGCAAGTGAATCTAAGGTCAAATGTGAACTGTACCCTAAATTATTAATATTCTCATAAGCATACTGTTACCATGTTACCACATTTTATCCTAAATGCGACACCAAAAGATTTATAAGTATAATCTTAATTAGGTGTCTCTGGATATACCATAGGTGGCTTGTTATCTAGCATTCCGTGTACATCTACAGTACCTTCGCTAGAATTGATAAAATCCATAACGCTATGTAATGATGCTCCGATAACTCCGCCAATTAGGCATAGATTAACAATCCCAGCGCGTCCACCGGCCACCGTAACTTGCGGTCCTACCGCTATAACACCCAATATTCCTAATGCTACTCCCACAGAGCACCCCGCCAATCCTTCAGCAAAAACATTACCACGTGTCAAGGGGCCGGCCGCAGTTGGCATACTCATAGTCACCATGATGAAAACGAGTAGACCAATATATCTTGGTTTATACCACATATTCACCTCGGCCTCTTAGTCAAAAACAGCTTCTTTTGAATGGTCCTTAGTTCTATTACCCCGAGTTTGTTGCAAATATTTTGCGTAACTTGGCATTGTTTTTGCTAACACGTCTTGTAGTGATCTATAATATTCCGGATTATCATCCATATATACCGCCTGTCGCAGATGGTATTCGGCATCATTGTAATCTGCTTTGTAGTCCAGCAAAAATCTTCCTAATGCATAATGAATTATGGCTCCAGCTGTTGCGCTGGCATTCCCCTCGTATACTTTATCCAATCCCTCCATCAGCACTACTTCCACCTGATCTATTTGTTGCATGGCAATCAAAGATTTTGCCCATAAAGCATAAGCCAAACTCTTAGCTACTGGATATCCAGGGTGGTACAACGAGTTGTCCTTAATTGCTAATTTATACTTCTCAATCGCTTGTTCGTGCAGACCCTGTGCGGCTAGCACCTCACCCCAGCGCAACGGCGCGAACGGAAAAGTTGGCACTACTTTGCTGATTTGCTCGTATATCGCAATTGCTTCGGTATATTCCCCTTTGTAATAATGGATTCGTCCCCATAACAACAATGGCCAAATCTGTTGATTGCGTGGTAATATCTCCAGACATCGCATTAATTGGGTCATGGTCTTAGTAAAATTGCGTGAGTGTACCTCCTCTACAAAATAGTAGCGCGCCAGCAGGTAGGGATCGATCCTATCTATTATCGCTTCTGCCGCCCTAGCTAGCAAATCCTTAACCGCCACCCCCACATTTCTGGTCACAATCTCAGCATTGCCAATTCCTAGTGGTAAATTTGTGTGCCCAGTTACAGATTGGGACGAGCTTGCTACCAAGGTATCACTCTTTAGAACCATGCTGAAGGCTCCATTGTCTCTACTGAAACCATTGATTATCAGGTACAGCACGTCACCCTCTTGGACTATTTTTGCCTTAAATTGGTAAGGTATTAGCCCCAAAAAGCTCTGTGCTGCCAGCACTCCGCCCTCAATCCGCAATGACTCGCTGATGTTCTGTAACGAGCGTACCTGCATATTGGCTACCGTCGAATAAGTGACCCCCCGCGAAGTTTCGGCTTTCTTAGAAATGTTATAAATACCATATGTAATGGACCCTCGCACACTGCCCGCGCTGAACCCAGCGTCTTGCAACACTTTAGGCACGCTGGCAACCTCAAATGTAATCATATTTACATCGGTTACCACCGCAAATCCGAACACCGCCAATAGTGACAATAGGGGTAAGGCTAATAGTCCGGTATCCATTACCTACTTACCCAAACGTTGCATAATCTTCTGCTCGATCTGCGCCCCCATCTGTGGCAATACGTCCTTAGCAATCTTTTGAATTAGGGCCTGGGCCAACGCATTCTCTCTACTGTGCAACTCTGCTCGTAATTTTACCAGTTGTTCCTCAATCTTACTTGCAAAACTGTGTTCCAACTCTGCTCGCAATCCGTCCAACATCTCCTGCATTCCAGCTGTGGTGCCACCGGCGCTGGAACCGGAACCAACAATACCACTGAGACTTGCTGGTACTGCCGGTTTACCACCTGCATTTTTCGCAATTACTGCATCCACTTCAATTAACACCGCCGCCAATTTTTCAGGTGTACCCGGCTTTGACAAAATACCTAAGGCACCTTTCTCTCTAGCCTCAATCTGATATGGCAATTCATCATTTGACGTACACATTACCACCGGTACTTGCGCGGTTTTAGGATCACTCTTAATCACATCTAAGGCCTCAAATCCAGTCATCTCCGGCATCAAATGATCCATGAACACCACATCTGGCGTTGTTTCGTTGATCCTTTGAATAGCTGCCTTTGCCGAATCGACAACATCCACCTCACACTCATGCTTTTGCAGCAAAATCTTAAGTGCATACCGCGCCGACCTTGAATCATCTACTAGCAAAACTCTACGCTTAGCCATTGTTTCAATCCTAAAAAAAATACCTATCTAAATACCAGCCGGCCAAGATAGTACAGCATAATCACGCACTATCCACAGCCGCTTGCTGCCTAATTCAAACCACACATTCCGCCTGCACAACAGCTACCGCTAGCACAAGCCGGTCCGGCCTCTGCCTTAAATTTCATGCTTTTAAGCACATTCCCCCCGGTTGCCAAGCGCACCACCGGTGCCTCAAGAGGCGTATCACCAGCGTCCATACCGGCCCTATTACAAACTTCTCCCCAGGTGGTCAGCTTTTCACCAAATCGATGATTCACCTCAACCACTTTCCCATTAACCTCGCACCGATAATCATAAGTAGGCATACTTAACCTCACAAAAGCTATAGAAAATATTTGGTGCCACCACTGCGCCTAATCGTATAGACTAATTATTAGGATATACTTAACGCAAGTCCCACGCATCATCATTATACCCAATCATAAACCACAATCAAACTATAAAGACTTATAATATTAGGCTCACAATCACAATGCCCACTAATCAAACTGTTCACCTTGGCGTCAACATTGATCATGTAGCTACTTTACGGCAAGCCCGCCGTACCCTATACCCAGATCCCATCCATGCCGCTTTTATAGCTGAACAAGCTGGTGCCGATGCCATTACTGTGCACTTGAGAGAAGATCGGCGTCATATTCAAGATCGGGATATAGAAACATTAAAAGCTACCATTCAAACCCGCCTGAACCTGGAAATGGCCGCCACCTCAGACATGCAAACCTTGGCTATCGCCACCTACCCCCATACCTGCTGTCTAGTTCCAGAGCGCCGTCAAGAGTTAACCACCGAAGGTGGTTTGGACGTGGCTAGCCTCCGCCCCTATCTACAGGACTATTGCACTACTTTAAAGGATGCCGGAATTCGAGTATCTTTGTTTATAGACCCCGTCCCTGAGCAACTAGAGACGGCCGCCACGATAGGCGTGCCAATTGTGGAACTCCATACTGGAGCCTATGCCGCTGCTACCAGCGCCCATCTTAGATTGGAAAACTTACAGCGCATCCAGCAGGCAGTTGCCTATGGACTAAAACTGGGATTACAAGTCAACGCCGGCCACGGTCTAGACTATCACAACGTCACGCCGATAGCTGCCATCGCAGGCATTACTGAACTTAATATAGGACACTCGATAGTGGCCCGTGCCGTTTTTACCGGACTAGAACGTGCCGTTCGAGAAATGAAGGAATTGATACGCAGAGCGCAAATAGACTAGTGGGCTATCAAGGACTCGAACCTTGAACCAACGGATTAAGAGTCCGCTGCTCTACCAATTGAGCTAATAGCCCCAATTATTTGGGGTGACTGATGGGACTCGAACCCACGACCACCGGAGCCACAATCCAGTGCTCTACCAAACTGAGCTACAGCCACCGTCAATGACGAAACACCATTATACCAAAATCGAAGGCATATGCAAGCAATAAAATACTTGCATCGCGATTCAGATTATAATAGGATTAACTGCAGATGACAAGATATAAAATATTTGCATTTCTGATCGATCATACCCTATAATATGCCCGCTCAGAAGGCGGCAATTGGCTGTAGGCTGATTTGACGGTCAATGAAGTCGGTTGTGGTGTTTTTGTTGCCTTGCTCAATAATTGCGAAAGTGGCGGAATTGGTAGACGCGCTGGATTTAGGTTCCAGTGGGGCAGCCCGTAGGAGTTCGAGTCTCCTCTTTCGCACCATGATTATAAGTAACAACGCCAGCAGTGCTGATCATATGTTCTGTTCTCCCATATTATTCTCGCTAATTTTGGAATTCCGATGCGCGTCGA
Source organism: Achromatium sp. WMS2 (assembly GCA_001276605.1). GTDB lineage: Bacteria > Pseudomonadota > Gammaproteobacteria > Chromatiales > Chromatiaceae > WMS2. Next base: position 2,686 of record JXSN01000039.1, on the reverse strand, counting down.
GTGATGCAATCTCCAAGGACAATACAGTGGCAAGCATCAAAACAGCAGTGCGGACCTGAGTATGCCTCCTGAACTAGAAACTACGGAATTCCGCAAAATTTTGGAGGCATTACGGGATATATGTGTTGAGCACCTAACTGGTACCGGGATTGTCACCACAGAAGACAGTCACCAAGCCAAGATAGGTATCGACAAGGGTCGGGTTGTCAGCATTCAGTTTTGCAATAAAAGCGGCATTGAGGCCCTAAGGTTGCTAAGACAAGTAGACCGAGCCGCGTATTCTTTTCACGCTGGAGAAAAACCTCAGGAAACGAGCGCCAGCGAAGGTAGTACCGCGTACTTGCCCTCAACATTCCACGTTTTTGCCTTTTTGGGCCTAGATTCGGAGGCCGCTGCCCCCCTAAAACAAATGGCAGGTGGAACGGTGTCCCCAAATGCTAAGCGTCCGGTTACCCCCCCTGCCCAAGGAACCAAGAAAAAAATCTTAGTAGTCGAAGATAGCGCCATATCACGCAAAGTTATATCTCGCACCTTGCTTGAGGGAAGCTACGAAATAGTGGAGACCGAGGATGGATTTCAGGCCCTAGCCGCATTGGGTAACTCCATACCCGATCTGGTTTTGTTAGACTTGGTGTTGCCTGGGATCGATGGTTATAAAGTGCTCACCCATATGCGTAAAAAAGCCGAGTTTGCTAAAATTCCGGTCATAATTTTAACCTCTCGTGATACCTTGTTGGACAAGCTTAGGGGTAAGATGTCCGAGGCTGATGAATACCTCACTAAACCGTTTGCTCCACACGAGCTTTTGGAAAAGGTAGAAAAACATCTGGAAAAATAAACCAGGATGGCTGCTAGACTCATGATAATTACCAATGCCCTGATGGAGCACGCGTAGCCTGATGTTTATCCGCAAACGCTTGCTTATCGTTGATGACTCGCGATTTATGCGCAAAGCGATCGCTGATTTTTTTGCCTCTGACGATAAAATAGAGATCATAGGTGAGGCCAAGGATGGTGCCGATGCCATAGAGGCTGTTGCCAAATTAAAACCCGATGTTGTCACCTTAGACGTAAATATGCCGGTGATGGACGGCCTAACGGCCCTTAAACATCTCATGATCCGCTCACCGCTACCCATAGTTATGCTTAGCACCTTGATGCAGGAGGGTGCCCAAGCAACCTTCGATGCTTTACGCTATGGTGCCCTGGACTTTATTCTTAAACCTTCACAACTTAAAGGTGACTTAACTCAACAACGTCAGGAAGTTTGCCACAAAGTGAGGTTGGCTGCGCATGTAGAAGTTTCAGCACTGCGCTATATTCGAGCAGCCCAAAAGGATAAATCCAACAACCACTTGCCGTGTAATCGCATTGTCTCCTTTGGTGCGGCTGAAGGCGGTTATAGTGTGCTGTTAAAAATTATTCCCCATCTAGCGGCCGGGGCCTCCCAAACCGCCTACGTGGTAGTTTTATACGCAGAACCAGCTCACGTGGATATGTTTGTTAAGTACCTAGATCAGTTTAGCTCGGTACAGGTGCGGCGTGCTAGGGATGGCGAAGCTCTGCAAAGTGGTATATGTTACCTAACTTCAGGTGCTGAATACACAACATTTCGTTATGAAAATGATGACCTCATGCTCCACATTACCGAGGCCCCGTTTCCCTGGCGTCGTGGCTCAATCAATCGCCTGTTCTTTTCCTCAGCTGAAGTTTTAGGATCCAACGGCGTTGGAGTATTGCTTACAGGGGCGGGGGATGATGGTGCCGAGGGTCTCTCAGAAATCATCGATGCCAATGGTTTAGCCCTGGTTCAAGATCCTAAAACCTGCCTGGATAAGGATATGGTGCTAAATGCCCTCCAGCACTGCGATCCAGAATACTGTACCATAGCTACGGATGTGGCCATTAGTGAGGTGATTAATTCATCGTTAAATCAAACCTAAACCGTAATTCCGTATAATCACAAGAACGCCTAAATCACAACCTGTATTACCTATGCGTAGTGCCGGGAGCGATAATCACCTAGCTTTGATCGTCTGTATTCCACAGGATATTTAAAACTCGTGTCGCTAATAATTTTTATTTATTTTTCAGTACTACAGGTTTGCAACAACCAAGCCGTTGGGAGGATGTCACCGTGATAAAATGGCTCAAAAACTTGAGTCTCAGGTATAAATTGCTCATAGTATTCCTCCTGGTAGGATTACTGCCGTTTACCATCCTGGGCTACCTCGCCACCGACAATGCTGGCAATGCCTTAGACAAACAAATAGTAGCCCAGCTCGAATCCCTACGTAGTGCCCGCCAACAACAAGCCCTCTCCTTCATGGTCGAACTCAAAACCGACATGGACATTCTAGGCCGTGTCATATCCAAAACCAGAGACCAAGCCTTCCTTACCCTCAGTGCCGCCAACGACCTCAAAGTCCAACAACTCACCAGATTCTTCACCAGGTACACCAACATCCTGGAAGACCTACCCTATAACAAACGCTTCAGCGAAGGACTAGAGGCCTTCTCCACCGTCTTTGAACGTGGACTAAATAGCCCCGAATATAAAGCCATAGTCAACGAACGCGAATCTGGATTCAAAAGCTTCCAAAAAAGCTTCGAATTCTACGATATCTTCCTAATCAACGCCACTGGAGACATCGTCTACACCCTACTCAAAGAATCTGACCTCGGA
>JXSN01000376.1 GCA_001276605.1 Achromatium sp. WMS2 | reverse complement strand
TTGATTTTAGATTGAATATCAAGTGTAAAGGACCTTTTAGGGTGATCCAAATTATAATACAAAAACATGGAAAAAGTAAAACAGTTATAACAACAAGGTTAATGTGAATCTGTGTAGTCTAGACTCCTTATGAGACTTCTACTCATTTTAACATGCTAATAAGTAAGGCAATTAGTGAGAGAAGCGTATAGAGGTGAGTAAATCAAGTGAAGATCAAAGAATAGAGCCATTCATATTAGAAAGGATACAGAAAATGCAGGTTCCTGAAGGCCGATTTTTCACTTGTGTAGAAGAATAAAAGAAAAATGTCAGAAGAAAAAGGTGTTAAGATGATCCTTTTGATGGAAAGTTGAGCCATTACATCATGTGGTCTGAGAAATTTTTGTTTTATGCATCGCTGAAGTGTTGTGAAATTGTTTTACTAGGAGAAGATACCCCTTCCAAGTCAACTGAAGTTATTGATACAAGTGATACCCAAAGTGCAGTCAAAGCAAAGATTAGAGCTACTAATTCATTAGCTTTTAACTTATTGGTTCTAGCAATGACTGATACCATCAATTTTGCAGTGATAGTACAATATTATCAGCCCATGTTCGTTTTTAACAGATATAAGGAAAAAAACTACCAAAGTCAATAACAGACATTTCCACAATGTAACACTTGATAATCAAATGAAATAGTCTATAGAACAACTCTATAACTACGAAAAGTTTTATTTTAAGTGTTTACTAAGTGAAATAACAGGTTTAAGAAAATATGTGAGCACGTGATGGTCAACATACTGAAAAAAATTGCCATGACTATTTGATCCATTGCTATTGTTGTTCTTTCTCGATTTCCAATTAGGTGGATGTTTGTCTTTGTTAGAATCTAACTCCCAGCAGTCTTGCTTTTTGTGTCCATAACCATCACAAGTTGCATGTACCTTTGAATTGTCATCAACCACCTTTGGCTACAAGTGCTTGCTCTTCCTCAGCTTCATCTTGATCTTCTTTGATATTTTTATTTTTACAGATCTTCTTGTGCTTAACATCTTCGATATCTACAACATTTCCACTGTTGAGTTCAGCTTCCAACCTTTGAACTATGCTCTCATATTCACAAGGTAGATTAGCTAGTATGTGGTCCAGAAGCTCATCATCATCAATAACTTCACCATAATCAATCTGTAAACAAGCTACCACTGTCTCTAACAGTGTAAACCATTGGTCTGGATTCCTGGTAGCTTTTCCTAACTTGCTGGCATGATGTTCCGCCTTTAGTGTCTGCTTCATTGTTATTTTATTCGGTTTATTCAACATTTTATGTTCTTTCAGGCAAAATCAGCATCCCCAGATGGTATACTCTTGGTATTGGCCTTGCTAATTACTAGTACAATATTATGGGCATGCGTTCGTTCACCATAATGCACTATATCTGTTGGTTCTAAATAAAATTATAAAATTTACTTAGAACCTAGGAGTGTCACATACTGTTTGAAAGCTCTCAGTGCGCTCTATTTTTCTATAACATCAGTTTAATTGTTTAAAATTATTTAGGTTCTTTTTTTTGACTTCAACTGTTCAACATGGTGACAGGCTCAGTTAAATGGATATCTCACTCCCAGGAGAGATATTGCCCTCTCCAGTACTCTAGTACATACATACATACATAGTACTAGTAGTACTAGTAGTGTCACCATCCTGTTGGTG
>JXSN01000375.1 GCA_001276605.1 Achromatium sp. WMS2 | reverse complement strand
AGGCCCTGGATTGGTACATCGATAACCAATAAGCATAGGCATAATTATTCAGCATAATCCATTGATTTAACTTATAAAGAATCACTACAGACCATTTTTGCCTGAGGTCGTTTGATAAAAAATAGGTAATCATGGTAGAATTCATGCTCTGCTGCCCTAAACCAACGCACCCCATAACCATTTTCAATGATGGTTTCGCCTGTTGCCAAAGTGGCCGCCATCATCAAGTTTTCAGTGCCGGTAACAGTTACTAATTCCATGACCAAGCGGGTTCCGCGTAAGCGACTGGCTTTGGCGCGAATATAACCATTTTCTACTTGAATTTCTGCACCCATAGCCTCTAAACCAGCTATATGTAAATTTACCGGGCGCGAACCGATGGCGCAACCACCGGGTAAAGATACATCAGCCTGTCCAAAACGGGCTAGCAAGGGGCCTAGAACTAGGATGGAAGCTCGCATAGTTCTCACTAAATCATAGGGCGCGTAAAAACTGTTTACATTGTTAGCTGTTACTAATAGGCCTTGTTCCGTAGTCTCTACCTTTGTCCCCATTCCCTGTAACAACTTTATCATAGTAGTAATATCCCGCAAATTAGGTATATTACTCAAAGCTATCTGTTGCTCAGCAAGAATGGTAGCTGCCAGTATTGGGAGAGCAGCGTTTTTAGCCCCAGATATTGCGATCTCACCACGTAGCGTTTGACCACCGGTAATAGCTAATTGGTCCATGAAAATCCGTATAAATTAAAGTTATATCCTAAACCTTAGATTAAGGAAGCCGATTTGAGGACGTCGAAAGTGAAATTATCGGTTATTTGCCGGGTTACAGCGTGATTTTCAGAGAATAACCCCAATATCTCATAAATTATTTAGATTTAGGATCTACATAGCCCGCTGGGGTGTCTGCTCCTTCACCGAAAAAATAGAGTTCCATTTGCTGTTCAATGAAAACTCTGGATTTGGGATCAAGTGGATTTAATCTATATTCATTGATTAACATGGTTTGTTGGCGTATCCACATCTGCCATGCCTGTTTGGATACGTTTTCAAAAATTCGTTTGCCTATGGCGCCTGGGTAAGGTTGGCGTTCTAGGCCTTCGGCTTCTTGATTAAGTTTTACACATTTTACACTACGAGCCATGAGATAACGTCCTGAAATTAATTTATCTATTATTGATTGGTAAGACGTTCATACTTTGCCTGTAACATGTCCTTGGTTTCCACATGGTTAGGATCCTTGATGATACAATCCACTGGGCAAACTTCCACACATTGCGAAGTAGCGTGATGTCCTACACATTCGGTGCATAATGCAGGATCAATTACGTATATGGTCGCACCAGCATGAATGGCCCCATTCGGGCATTCGGGTTCGCAAACGTCACAGACAATACAATCATCGGTAATAAGTAATGACACAATAGGCTCCTTACAAATAAACCAGGTATATGGAGTAATCAAAATCAAGCTAGCTAGGCTTGAAATATGGGCTAAAACCTCGATTGACCAATGGTTATGGGGTGCGTTGGTTTAGGGCAGCAGAGCATGAATTCTACCATGATTACCTATTTTTTATCAAACGACCTCAGGCAAAAATGGTCTGTAGTGATTCTTTATAAGTTAAATCAATGGATTATGCTGAATAATTATGCCTATGCTTATTGGTTATCGATGTACCAATCCAGGGCCT
>JXSN01000374.1 GCA_001276605.1 Achromatium sp. WMS2 | reverse complement strand
TAAGTTTTGATTATCTTGGATGCGGGTTGTGTCGGTTGGGACGATGAGTGGTTTCGGCACCTGGGGCCACTGGGGGATTTGCTGGGTTAGTCTGTTGAGGTTGCCCTAAAGCCTGGATTTGGCGTTGGGTGGTTAGTAGTGCTTGTTTCATGACGTCGATTCGAGTAATAGTTTCCGTGGCTTTGATATTCAAAAGTTGCAGATCGAGGTTAAACCGAAATATTTTCTCAGTACTATCCAGCAAATAGAATATGGCTATACCGCTTACGATAGTACTAATCAGGGTTAGTAATACAATAGTTGTGAGTAGGGTCTCGAATTTTATACCCATTGTGGATAAAATGTGGTGCATCTTGGAGGATAAAACTAATGGCAATGCTGAAGCGGAGGTTGTGCCTTCATCTAGATTAGGATCTGTTTGTGATTTATAGCTATTTGGAGTTACCGTGGCATGGTCATTGGAATTAAGTGTGGCTTGTGGTCTTAGCTGGGTATCTTTGGGGATAACCAAATCGCTATTGGGGAAAGTTGCCTCTTTCAGTGTTTGCTCTAATTCGGATAAAAACTCACCATCAGAGTCTGTTGAAACCTGGGATCTGGCGATAGGCTGGGGTGTTGGCTGATCTAAAGTGGGGCTGTTTTTGGCGTTCATATTTGGTTTGACTTCACAAATTCTAGCGTTATAGTCATAATCTGTTATTATGTTTACTGGTTGCATACATGTTGCCACGTACTAGCCGTAGTGGCGAGGTGTTGGCTGGGTTGTACCAATAATCTTCGCCACTAGCGAAATCTATTCCCCAAGCTCCATAGTGTCCAGTGCCTAGTGTGGATGCTGACCAGAAAAATTGGCATGGAGTGTTAGGAAAGGCTGTAAGGTCTATCTTAGGATCTAACTCGTTGCGTTTGTTGATATATTTTCCCATGTGCTTAGTGATTGGTACTAAGCTGCGTAGTTCTTCTAATGTTGGCAGACGCCAATCTGAATATCCCGCATACTGTGGCCAGATTCTATGCTGGCCGTTGGGCATGCTGAAGTGCCAAGATAGTTTGGTTACCGAGCCATGGCAGGAATGTTCCAGCCATTCTTGACCTTCACAACAGCGTTTCCAGGTTAATCCGGTTTGGGTATCGATAATTACATGCTCTGGGCATGCAAGATACCGAATGTGTAAAGGTGGTTTAGCCGCAGGTGGTCTTAAGATCCTAGGATTGTTGGTAGCTATTGGGGATTTGGGTAAAATATCTATGGTTGAATCAAAGGTTAATGGTATATTCTCTCGGTTTTGCCATCCCATGTAATGCATACCTTGGTATTCGAAGTACACGGGGATACCGGTTGGGGGTACGTTGATATTAAATAGCTCTAATGGCCTGATATCCAGGAGTATGTCCCATGGGTTTTGGAGCATGGCTTGCCGCATAGACTCAGGGGTGGGGATTAGGGCTGATGCCAATATGCTGCCACCTAGGGCCTGCTGGATAGGTTCTAGCTTGGCGCGCAGTTCCATAAGATCACTTGTAGCCACGGAAACTATTACTCGAATCGACGTCATGAAACAAGCACTACTAACCACCCAACGCCAAATCCAGGCTTTAGGGCAACCTCAACAGACTAACCCAGCAAATCCCCCAGTGGCCCCAGGTGCCGAAACCACTCATCGTCCCAACCGACACAACCCGCATCCAAGATAATCAAAACTTA
>JXSN01000373.1 GCA_001276605.1 Achromatium sp. WMS2 | reverse complement strand
CCACAAACTAATCCAGGTCAATTATTTCTCAGGATAGCCGCGCATGCGCTGGTAATGAGCGTTGAAAATGCTCCTATAATCGGACCAGTATTGCGTATTGGGCGTGAATGTTGGTTAATGTTAAAAGATGCTCAGGATAATTTAAGCCAAGAAGAACGAATTACTCAGATAGAGCAGGCTGGAGCGTGTTCACCGGAGGAAGCGCGTAAAATTGCCGAACAGGTGTTACAAGAGCTTAGGCAGCAGGGTACAGTAGTTGACAATGAACAGGCTAACGCTATTCAAGGCTTGATGTCGGCTATGCCAGCACAAATTCGTGATCGTACTCAGACTACCCTAAGACATGCTCGTAGACTAGGTACGGCTGCGGTTACGGTCTTACCTGTTACTTCCAATTTTAGTAGTGCTGAGCGCGAAGCTTTTTATACCGGTTTATTCCCACCCCGGGCACCGCAGTATAATAGTGGCGATACCATTCCTAATCATAATCCGGAATGGCATTTAGAGCGTTTATTAGGTATTGGTGGTTTTGGCGAAGTCTGGTTAGCACGGCATCGTTATTTAGATGATCAGCCACCCTGGGCGGTGAAATTATGCCAAGATGCAACTAGTGCTAAAATTCTTAAAAGTGAGGCTAGTAATCTTTATGCTCTACGCCGGCAATTGCCAGCTAATACCAAACAAACTCGACACATAGTAGCCCTGTTAGATCTGCAATTAACCGCTATGCCCTATTGGTTGGCCTTTGAGTATATCGATGGTGGTACGTTAGAAAGCCGGATGCGTTTAGGGCCGCTGAATTGGGCTGCTGCTTGGGATATATTCGAGCCAATATTAGATGCTATGATTCAGGTGCATAGTTTAAATATTGTTCACAGAGACCTCAAACCGGCGAATATTTTACTAGATCAGCAATTACAACCGCATATCGCGGATTTTGGTATTGGTAAAATATTGGCTGATCAGGATGTTAAACAACGCAATACGCAGGCTAGTGTTACTGTGGCCGGTTACGGTACCTTTGGGTATATGTCGCCGGAGCAACAGCAGCAGCTCCCAGCCCATACTTCGGATGATGTATATGCGTTGGGGGTAATATTATGGCAATTGTTAGCTGGTGGCTTAAAAGCGTTGAATTATTCGGCTGAAATTGAGACTTTGCCAGTACCAAAACCGGTTAAGCAGGCTATTATTCGTTGTGTATTTTTACCCCGTGCCCAACGTCCCGCCGATGCATTGGAGTTAAAAAAATTACTGGTTAAATCCAAACCAGCTAAAAAACGTTGTCCTAACTGTCTAAAAGTATTATTAATAGTAGCGTGTCTTGCCGGTGGGGCGGTATTATTTAGTAGGTTAAATTTAAATAATTTTCTTGCCCAGCGTTTTCATAATACAACCAATATTCCTATTCCTCATTATACAGCTCCTGTGGTAGCAGCTCGCCAAGCCTTTGAACCGGAAATGGTCTCCATTCCAGCCGGTAGTTTTATGATGGGTTCGCCAGAGTCGGAGGCGGGACGGTATGGTGATGAAGGTCCGCAGCATCGAGTGACAGTTAAAGCCTTTCAGATGGCTAAATATGAAACTACCTTTGCTGAATACGACGCCTTTTGTGAGGCCACGGGACGGGCTAAGCCTGATGATAGAGGCTGGGGTCGGGGTAATAGACCAGTTATTAATGTAACTTGGGATGATGCGGTAGCCTAT
>JXSN01000372.1 GCA_001276605.1 Achromatium sp. WMS2 | reverse complement strand
TGGCTGAATGAAGCACAGTGGTCAGCAAAGTTGGTTAGCGTATAGTTAATTTGGCTAACCAGTAGATACTGACAGTAATCGAGGCGTGTTACCGTTTTCTTCACAACTATTGTTACCAGTTTTTAACCAGGTGATTAACTAGCCTATTTTAACCCATTAGGGATATTTTGCGTAAGTCCTATGGGATTGTAAATGTGCCGCCTTCCTAGCAGGCGAGACGCCTGCGCTCCCAGACGCGCTTTCCCCCTCTCCATCAATGGAGAGGGGGCAGGGGGTGAGGTCTATGCAGGTGATGTAAATCTACAAATGACGGGATTCACTGCTTTTCTCCCGCCCTACGGCGCTATCCATTGATGGTGAGGGGTTATACGTCATTCCAGCATGGATTATTTGCGCCGTCATTCCGGCAGGGATTGCCGGAATCCAGAAGCCAGGGATGAGTTATTGGTGCGATGCCTGCTAGTTATTGCACCCTACGATGCTAGCAGGTTTATTATTATATGGCATTTAAGTTGTATTAAGGGTTTTTGCATAGTTGGAACCGTAGAATGTTATTAAAAATTAACTCAGATCGGGTCGAGCTCATGCAATTTCGCTCATGAGCTACCCCACACCATCGGACATGCGATTTGTTACTATATAATTATAATTAGTAAGAACAATAATGAACATTGCAGAAACTATTTATCAACACGTAAAAATAATGCCTCCCACCGAAGCATTAGAAGTTTTACAATTTATCAGCTTCATTGAAACAAAAAACCGTACCCTTGACAATATCCAACCAGAAAACGATATACTTGAATTTATCCAAACATGTCCTGCTGCTAAAACCCGCTCTGATATTGAAATCAATGAGGCATTTCAATCCTTACGAGATGAATGGGTGTGAAACTATTTTTAGATGCCTGCACAATTATCTACCTAATTGAATCCCAAGAATCTTTAGGACAAAAAACCAGATTTTTGCTAACAGAAGCATTACACAATAAAGCCCAACTAGTTATTTCAAGCCAGGTAGGGTACGCATCGCGTACCTTTTCAAGCTGTTCAGTCACAACAGTGAAAAAATCAGAACCACCTGGAATATAGCAACGACGAAAATACGACATAGCGGATCATTTAGTTATTGTTTGCATCATGGCAAGGTACGCGATGCGTACCCTACCTGGCTCATCCCTGGCTTCTGGATTCTGGCAATCCCTGCCGGAATGACGAATTAGTTGGTAGGGTGCAATAACCAACGGGCATTGTGCCCAATGTTATTCAAAATTAGCCATACGTGGTGTAAATATACAATTGGCGGGATTCACTGCGTTTCTCCCGCCCTACGGGCTCTCCATTGATGGAGAGCCCGGTAGCCCGGTAGGGTACGCATCGCGTACCTTTTTAAGCTTCGCGTTGCCTTCGACAGGCTCAGGCAACGCCTACCGGTCCCTGAGCTTGTCGAAGGGCTGAAGGGCCATAGCAACAATTTGAACATGGCATTCAATTTAATCTTGCTTAAATCCAGTTATTGAGTTAAAATAGGTAACTATACTAGTTTATTATAGTGGAGCCATATACCACCATGATCAAAGCGCAAATTTTTCTCAAATCCTGTGTCCGGGCTCTAGTTGCTGGAGCTAAGGAATTACCAGTTGTCGGCATTCCGATTCGTATGGCGGAGGCGTTTTATGCCACTTGGGTTATGGAATTGCAACAGGCTC
>JXSN01000371.1 GCA_001276605.1 Achromatium sp. WMS2 | reverse complement strand
TTTATCCTGGGGAAATGCGTTTCTTTGAATATCTAATATACCAAACCAATAGAGGATAGGTATATTCTTACCATGGTAAGAAGTTGGGTTTGTTGTTTTACCATCCCTGGTATCTTTAACCCCCTCTCCATCAATGGAGAGGGGGCAGGGGGTGAGGTCTATGCATGTGGTGTAAATCTATATTTGGCGGGATTCACTGCGTTTCTCCCGCCCTACGGGTAAAAATGGCCCTCACCCCGTCATTCCGGCATGGATTGCCGGAATCCAGAAGCCAGGGATGAGTAAATCCCAAATGGTGCAATGCCCGTTGGTTATTGCACCCTACCAACTAAAAATATTTTTGATGCGGAGAGTGTGGAGCAGTTGTTGGGGTAGTTATTGCCGTTACCTGAGCCTGTCGAAGGCAACGGCAACGGCCCAATTAAGCCCCCAAAATCGCTAGGGGGCTGCGCCCCCTAGAACCCCGAAGGGTAAAAGACTAAAAGCACAAAGGCATACACAGTTCTAGCCCAAAAAGCAACCAACGCGGAAACCCCAATTGCCGTTGGAGTTGTTATGCTCGACGTCGTTGCGACACGCTGTGCGACAGATGTCGTCGTTGCTGCCCCAAGAGCCGCCCCGCAATACTCTGCTTGTGCTATTCCCACTTTTCCAGGCAGAACCATCGGTAGGAGCACCATTATAGTTAGCATGCCAACGATCCTGCGTCCATTCCAACACATTACCCGCAGTATCATATAATCCCCAGGCATTAGGCAGTTTTTCCCCTACCGGATGCGTTTTACTATTAGAATTATCATAATACCAGGCATAATCCCCCAACCTATTGGCATCATCACCAAAGAAATAACGACTAGTGGAACCTGCTCGCGCTGCATATTCCCACTGCGCCTCAGTCGGCAACCGATAATCCTTACCAGTTTGTTGCGATAACCATTTAGCATAGGCTACCGCATCATCCCAAGTTACATTAATAACTGGTCTATTACCCCGACCCCAGCCTTCATCATTAGGCTTAGCCCGTCCCGTGGCCTCAGCAAAGGCATCATACTCGGCAAAGGTAGTTTCATATTTAGCCATCTGAAAGGCTTTAACTGTCACCCGATGCTGCGGACCTTCATCATCATACCGTCCCTTCTCCGACTTTGGCGAACCCATCATAAAACTACCGGCTGGAATGGAGACCATTTCCGGTTCAAAGGCCAATCTAGCAGCCGGCGGTGGCGGCGGTGGTGTAACTACTGGAACCTGGGTAACTACCGGAGCTGGGACCACCGGCGGCACTGTTGGTAAAACCGGCGGCGTAGTTTGCGCCACTAAAAACCAGCCACTACCCTCACCAGCATCATACGGCTGTTGCTGATTACCATGCTCAAAACCCCAATTAAAAACTTGACTTTGCACATAATCCGCTAGCCCGCGAAATGTCACCAAACCTTGCGCATCTGCAGCTTTACCCTTAATCCCCTCCACCAAAAAATGGGTAAAAACCCCATGTCCTAATTCCGGACGTTCCCAACTAAAATCTCCGGCTTTGGTAGAAAACAAAATCCGCGTACCTTCAGCACCTTTAAACAAACCGGATGGCGCAAAACTTGCCGATCCCGTTGTAAAACCCCTATTATTAGGCGTCGGATCATTGCGACACGCATCAATTAACAACATCCGCCGCGGAGCACCATTTGTAGCCAAAGCAGTTGCAACATCATCCACGGC
>JXSN01000370.1 GCA_001276605.1 Achromatium sp. WMS2 | reverse complement strand
TCTATTTTGGGTCGATAAGGTATAGGAAAACTTTCCGATCGGCCACTCAAAGCCTTATGTCGACGCTCCGCCTCCACAATCAGGCAATCCTCAATGAGGGAAGACTTTCCTGACCCAGAAACTCCTGCAATACAAGATATTTGCCCTATTGGAAGCTCGATAGAAACGTTTTGGAGGTTATTTTCTTTGGCACCATAAATCTTTATCGTTGAAGTCACAGAATACCACGCTTACGTAAGGAAAAGATTATACAATGATCCTCCATACACGATACCATGGTCTTTACATTCCCGAACCGTCTTTCTGTGATTGTTGGATCAAACATTAAGAAATAGGGAACTTGCAATCTTTTTACCCCTACCTCAAACCCAACTTGATGGAATGCGTGTGCAACTTCATCAAGATTATAGGCAAAAAATGGTAAATTACGCTTTTGACGAAGTTCGTGATGTCTTTTAAGGTGTGGGTTGTCAGTATGCCATCCGAACAAGGAATAATAGCACCCTCCAAATTTTAAAACTTCTAACATTTTCACAGCATGGTCGTGAAGATTCGGAATTAATCCAAAAACTTCATTAGAAAAAGCTAAATCTACTTGCTCAGACAGGCATTGCATTTGAGATTCAGCAATAAAGCTTCCTGGCCAGTTTTTTGTCGTGAACCATCTCTCATCTTGAATTGAAGTGACATCTTCTGATAGAAGGACTCCAACTGCTCGTTTGTAAACTGAATTTATAAAGAGCAGGCGAAGGAATTTAGAACTTACAGACCCGTATTCCAAAACAGTTGTTTCTGTATCTATAGAGTCAACTAAGGCACTTATCAAGCCAACTCCAGAATTGATGAAACCATCAGCAAGCCCTTGCGAGTGCGCCTTGAATAAAAGGTTTTGTGAACGTAAAAACATATCACCAGTGCTCCCGAAGTCTACTTAACATATTGATAACAAACGTATTTTATTGCGTAACTTTCATAAATAAAAAACCAGATCAATCGGCTAGTTATGCGATTTTGGAATTAAGGCACGCGTGTTTTTTACAGTTAAAATGTTGATTTTTAAAATAAAAAGTTTACGAAAAGAAAATTCAAAATACTTTGAAAAATCAACATGTTACAGTATCAGCGGGAAGCTGCGTCATCACAGCCCTTTTTATCTATTTCTTGTACAAATAATATTTGTACAAGACGCGATAAAACGGTATTTCTACCCAATTCTAGGGAGCAGCGAGTACGGTCATGCAACACACAATGATTATTAAGTAGTAGAAGGTCACCCTGGTCAAGCCCAATTTCTGATCGATTATTAATTGCAAGAGTTTGAAATTTTCTGAGAAGATAGGTTTCTATTTTTTCAGGGGAGCCACCTCGTAGGCGGAATCCGTGGTGAATGCGCGAGGGATGAAATCTAACTCTGGATAATTGTGAGCTTGCTATTGGAGTTGACATAATTGGAGCCATAAAAACAACATCTTTACCGTCAGGCTTTCTTCCACCAAAAGGTAATGGCACCGAGAGAAAATCATCTAGGAGTTGTGATCCAAATATACGGGAAACAATATTTTGAGCTAAGGTGATACCGTTTCGACCAAAACCTGGAATAGGGTCAGGACGTTGGCACATAACCATAGTAACAGCAGGTGGATTTTCCAGCATAGCGAAATCGGTATGCATAAATAAAGGTTCTGTTTGGTTTCCCTGAAGCTGCGGAGATATGTTT
>JXSN01000369.1 GCA_001276605.1 Achromatium sp. WMS2 | reverse complement strand
TACTTCCAATAATCGCTGAATCAACTTAGGCTCTCTAAGTTCGTAGGCCTCAGATCCAGATACTCGTTTCACCACTACCCCTAACAATTCTGTGATGGCATTGCCTATAGAGTTTTGACTGATGGTAACAACTAGGCGCCCTTGCTCGTTGCGATAAATAATCTGCTTAAATGCGGGTTGCCAACGAATCGAGTTTGCATACTTGGCGTCTACCATGCAGCGATCGCGGATTTGTTTAGCTGTCTTCAAAAAGTCGTTGTCGTATAACAAAATATCTTCAGCGTGATTGGGAAAATAAAGATCCTTGGGTAAATCGGCATTACGCGTGGACACTTGGGAGAAAAATGTGCGATAAAAATCGAGAAATCCCATTAAAATAGCGTCGTATTCACGCCAAAACTGAATGTCCTCCAGGGTATTGGCGCCGTCTGGAATTTCCCAGCATGGTAGGCCTTGTGGATATCCTGTAAGACAAACACACGAATCTTTCGTTGCCAGGGGGGTAAGCAGTTGCAGGTCTAGGGCTCGGTCAAAAAATTCCTGATAAACATCATGCATGTTTTCCTGAAACAGACTATGCTGTCCACCATCAGTTAAATTCGGATTATTCGGATTCGCCATGGGGGCTGCCCGCAGTTCTTCCATCGAAAAAACTATAAAGTGGTTATGTAACATACGGATGCTAGGAACACCCGGTGAGGTTAGGGGCCAGGTAGCATCTAAACTTGCTTCTCCGGTTAAAACAAGGAATTGTTCCGGATCAGTATATTGTTTTAGCATGTAGTCCATAATGATTTGATTCATACGGTTCCACACGCGTTTGACTTTTTCAGGTACTTGAGTGCGCCTTACCGGACGTCCTAAAGGGTCAAGGATTGACTGCGAGGTATTGTAGATTATTGAGGTATCGAATTCGTTACTATGCCCTAAAGCTTTGCGATATAACAACAGATTTTCTGGGTTTGACAGCAAACCATTGTTATGTGATAAATCTTTAATGTTTTCAGCACTATTGAAAAATTCGTTAGGAGTAATTCCCTCAGGTACAGTAAGGGGTATGGGGCGAAAGGGGGTAACGATTTCGCGTGGACCTGTTTCCATTAGACTATTCCTTAAGTAGGTTGTTGTTCGAACGGGCGAACGACCACAGCCATTATGCCATATGCTAATATAGCAGAGCTAGAACAATATAGCCATTAAATTAAAAAGTAATTGCCTATCCTTGATAAAATTATTTAGTTATGAATGAGTTAATGTATGAAATTTAGGAACGGCAACCTTCCATACGATAGATTGCTTGAGACTTCTTAACTGCATAGCATGCGGTTACGGATTTTTATGCTTAGGGTAGGTGGTACCAGAAAATGATAGGCGTGTGAATGAACCAATTAGACTGGAACGTGATGCCCTAACATTTTCCTTTAAAGTTTTTCCGCCAGTGATTTGTTTAACATGTTCCTCTATGCACCTTTTGTAGGAATTATAGCCTGTATTCGGCAGAGCGGGCATGCGCAGTTAAACCTTCTCCATGAGCTAAAGTGGAGGCAACAGTACCCAATGTTGTAGCACCAGCTGGAGAAACCTGGATCAGACTAGAACGCTTCTGAAAGTCGTAAACTCCCAGAGGTGAAGAAAATCTAGCTGTTCTGGAAGTTGGCAATACATGATTGGGACCAGCGCAATAATCACCTAACGCCTCGGCTGTATAGCGCCCCAT
>JXSN01000368.1 GCA_001276605.1 Achromatium sp. WMS2 | reverse complement strand
AAAAACTGAGGCATTGACTTTTAATCATCCTCCCCCCATATACATTGCAGAGCATGGATTTTTTTCAACAAAATGTGTCAGCCAATAAAAGTGATTGTGGTGAAGCACTGTATAAACACCTAGCTACTATTCCCTCCATTCCAAACATATGATTGATTTTTTTAAATACATTGAATGCATCAAATGTGCACTCAACAATCAACTTAATGCTGTCAAAATATAGTCTATATATAGTAGAAAATATTTATGTATATAATATAATATAAGTTATTTGTGTTTTCATGTCAAAAATAAGTTTTTCATGGTAAAAATTTAAAATTTACCATGCAAATCTCTGTAATGGTTGCATAGTTCTAAAAATGACAATCCATCATCATTGCAACAAATTTTGTTTGATAGATGAACAACAATTAATCATCATTGAGTGGCTAGTTGTTGTGTTCCTTGTCTCTGCCATGGCCAAAATCCCATGGTGAATTGTTGAACCTTTAAAAATACAAGGCTCATGATTACATAGGGACTCCAGTTCTAAGTGTCTTGGAGTCACTAAATCTCAGCTATGATACCTAATGACTTTTACCATAAGAAGACAAAAGTCCACATATCTCGTAGACTGAATTAGCTTAAGTAATTACTGGTTAATTGCTTTACTTAGGCTTTTTGATTGACCTTATTTAGGTAATTTAGGGCTAGTATACTTCATACCTGCACATGCCTAGGATCAGGTATTGTAAGGGTTTGGCTTGATAGGCTTACATTCCACCCATAACTTGGATGGACACAAATCCTCAAAATTGTTCTCTAAATTATGTAGCAGTTGTACTAGAGGCTGAAAAAATCTTTGAGGACATAAAGAACATAAAAAGGAGGAGTGACAATATACATAGAATGGAGGGAGTATTAATGGAACTTATGGACAAGACTGGAAGGGGACACATCCAACAACTCCAAAAAATATTATAAGAAAAACATTATGAAAAGTTTCAGGTACTACAGTACTACGTATGTTCTGCTTAAAGTACCTTCATTTGTAGACATAAGTATGTATGTACAAGTGAATGACTTTCTTACTACTCATACCTATTTACCTTCTCTACTGGGATCACCCCAGCACCTAGTCAAATGTAGTCCAGAATGAAGTCAATTTTTGACAAGTGACTGAAATTTAATGAGTCAAGTGTTTGTCATTTAAAACCAAATTGTGTGACAATTCAACATTTACTAACAATATTTGAATTCATAAAATAATCAGATTTTAACATTACAAGAGTAGAAGAGATTAATATAATGATTCAAGTTTCCACAGCAATTCATAAACTCTTGGAAATCTTGTAATTCACTCCTTCAATGGGAAATCAGTTTTTAACATCAATCTCTAATCACAACAAACTGTACAATTTTTCTACTAGTTGATATGATAAGTGTAAAAAAATAGCAATGATCAACAACATACCCCCCACCATGGTTGATTTAGATACAGGTCAACCTCTGAATGTTGGAATATTCCCAATGCATGAATGAGCAATAATGAGGTCAGTGGTTTTGCAATGTCATTATTTGCGATGTTAGCAAATTTGTGATATCATATTTGCGATGTTAGTGATTTTGTGATCTCTCCATTATTGCAAAATTGCAAAAAGCGATTTGCCAACTAGTGGTTTCCACAATATTTGTGATTCAGTGAAAACTGAAAAATAGTGAAACTGTAGTCACTCTTTAATGTTAA
>JXSN01000367.1 GCA_001276605.1 Achromatium sp. WMS2 | reverse complement strand
GCCGACGGGCAGATGCTGAAGGGGTTTTGGTTCAAGCCGCATATTTTATGGAACGTTATTACAGTACTAACAATGCTTACACCGGAGCAACTTTACCCACCTTGGCACTGGATCGTGCTCCAGCAAATTCAAGCGATGGTTCCCGATACTACATAATAAGCCTATCAAATTTAACTGCTACCACCTATACCCTAACTGCCACCCCCCAAACCTATGGCAATCAAACTGGCGATACGTGTGGCAACTTAACTCTTAACCAAGCCGGAACCAAGGGGCAGCAAAACGGAACCACAGAAGATTGTTGGCGCTAAACTTCGTCAGTACCAAGAATAAATGCAAAGGGTTAATTTCTGGCCGAAAATTTGACCTAGCCGCTACAGGTCCGCAGCTGGCCGTCTGGCCCCCAAAACATACCCTTTTCCACCTGATTATTCATGGATTGCCAGCTGGAATTCTCACTACCCACCAGGTTTTTGGCTATGTTTAAGTATGTTTTAGCAATTTCAGTTTCACACTTGGTTAACGCGGTTTGAATCAGGCCAAAATAAGCCGCGGCTATTCTCTGACGACCATCATTGTCAAGCATATTTTTATCCATTTCCTTGCCATGCCACGTGGCTCTAGCGTCTGGCCCCATACGATTTAGAACCTGTGCCAGGGTATGCAAGGCATTACCATTAATCCCAACTGTCAACTGTAAGGCATCTATTTGAGTTTGAAATAATCGTTCTTCCGCAGTTAAATCTAGTACTTGGGGTTTTTTAGGTATGACTCTCTTATTAGGTGTTGCAACTGCATGCGTCTCTTTGGCAACGTCATCTCTCGCTGTGCTCAAACTTGACGCCTGCTGCTCCGATACTGGATTTTTTGGCTTAGGATCCAGCTTACGTGGTGTAACTACCACATCTGGTACGGATTTGGCTGTGACCGCAGGTTGTGATGGTAGAACATTAGCACGAGTTTCCAAGCCAATCATGCCTAGATTGTTCAAAATCGTACGTGTTAACTCAGGATTAGTGGATGCTAGGATAACTCCGCTTCCTATAAAAATTATAATTCCCAATGTTGCTACTTTAAAAAGCCTTAATGGAGAAGGCTTAGGGCTATTTTTTTGGATGCTACTTCTATTGGGGTCTAACTCAGCCAGTAATTCCCGGATTCTAGCCGCGTTTGGGCGTTGCTTGGGGTCTACATTCAAGCAAATGTTCACTATGTACTTCAATTTTTGATCAATACCTAGCATTAACCGTTCATTTTCCGCGCTGTCCTTTGGAGTGCTGCCGGTGAGTGATCTAAACAGACAAGCCCCTAAACTATAGTAATCAGCAGCAGTTGTGATGTGAACCTGACCTTGACTGCCCATTTGTTCCGGGGCAGTGTAGCCAGGGGTTCCCGTACCGATGCAAGTTGAATCGGTATCACTAGCCGCTGCTCTAGCTAATCCAAAATCAATCAGTTTTAAATCTCTAATCTGATTATTTACCAAAAATATATTTCTAGGTGATATTTTCTTCATGGGCTAGCTCAGCGTACTGCCCAAAATACGGTAGCAGTTAAATTTGATAGGCTTATTATGTAGTATCGGGAACCATCGCTTGAATTTGCTGGAGCACGATCCAGTGCCAAGGTGGGTAAAGTTGCTCCGGTGTAAGCATTGTTAGTACTGTAATAACGTTCCATAAAATATGCGGCTTGAACCAAAACCCCTTCAGCATCTGCCCGTCGGC
>JXSN01000038.1 GCA_001276605.1 Achromatium sp. WMS2 | reverse complement strand
AAACGTGTCGCTGTGTGTACATCAGGTGCGATAACTAAACTTAAACCTTGGTAATTCAAGGCAGCATTGGCTATAGCTAGGCTGGATGCAGCTTCGTGTAATCCACCCCAGAGCAAGCGCATTCCTGGAGTAGTTGGTAATGGGGGATTGAAGGGGTTTAAAAGTTCGGAATTAGACATGATGGGTTAGTATCTTAAACTGAGGCAGCATTTCCGCCTAATTAGGCGGAAAACACTAAATGTAATTAAAACTTACGGGCGAAATAGATTGGTGGCACCCCACTAGTTTAGGATAATTATATCAGCTGGATGTCTAATTCTTATCTGGACTTGCCCGTGGTAGGTGTTTAAATATCCACGTACTTCTATGCTACGGCGCCTTAAATTCTCAAAGGCAAAATTACGGAAATAATCTAAGTCGGTAGAGGCAATGCGTAACGACATTTTGGAACCAAAGCCAAGCCAAACCGATTTCTGGGTACGTTTAATACTAGTTATTACACCAGTTACCCGGGCAAATCCAGAACTGCCTAAGGCTATACTGTCAGCGATTCTAGCTGGATTAGACCACAAGCCTAATTTGCTGGTGCGGGCCCGTTGTTCGAAGGTCCGCAGTTGCGAGACGTATTTTACATTGGGCGGATAGGCATAACCCAATACCAGTCCTGAACTTAACAGCTGATCCTGAATTCTCACGCCGCTTTGTGTATACAAATAGGCGATTAATCTACCATATCTGTCACGAGCATCAGGTGCGGCTTCTACTCTTACCATGTTGTTACTTGATTTAACAATGGATGCAAGCAAATTTTTGGCCGCTACCGCACCGGGTTCATCTGGTTTTGTGTCGTATCCTAGTTCTGGGGCATTTATTTCCGCTAGGCGAATCTTGGTGCCATCTACCAAGTGCACAGTGTCGCCGTCGATTACAGTAGCTACGGCCTGTAGACCCGCTCTTGCCAACGCCACCTGTCCAGATATTATGTATAAACAGCATAATAATACGACAGAAGTGTAAAACCGTAAATAACGATAGATCATTGAGTTATCTGCAAGGTCATGTTTTGCTGATGCCAATGATTTAACGAGCATATTTCTTACGGAATTTATCGACTCGACCAGCGGTGTCAACTATCTTTTGTTGGCCAGTGAAAAATGGATGACAAACGGAACAAACTTCTATATGGAGAGGTTTTTTGGCCGTAGAACGTGTAGTAAACTCGTTACCACAGCTGCAAGATACTTTTACTTGTTGATAATCAGGATGAATATCTGGTTTCATAATTAGTCACGAGTTAATTGAAGTTAAGTGGTGTTGGGGACGAAAGTATAGGCTAGGTTACACCTGTTCTGCAATATTCTGCAAGCACGTTCGCAGGAATTGCAACCTAGCCAAAGTGTAGGAAGAGACAGTAATTTAAGCCCTGTGGATTATGACGAAGATTCTAAACTATTTCTACTACATTGGGATAAAAATACTTATCCAGCAGTTGGTCAATAGTGTAGGGACAACTCTCGGGAAAAGTATTAAGTGGTAGATTAGATTCATCGCTGGCTAGTTCTACAGCGTCGGCATAGACGGACGTAACTAGATGTACTAATAAATCCCTTGATTGTGGGTATTTCTTTAAGTGCATACTGATGAGCTTACGCTTTTCGATGATCGTAGTGCGCCAACTCCTACCTTCAAAACCACGCCAATGCTCCGACAAAGACTGGTATTGATATTGCCATTTTAACAGGTAAGTTAATAGCATTAGCACATAGATTTCTATGTCAATTTCGTGTGATTCCATAACCTTCCTCGTAGCTTTCAAGCACGCCGTTTGTAAATACAGCTTAAGATTTCTTTAATTGTGGCCTGGTACTGTAAATGACAACACCTATGAATCCTAATTTTTAATGTTGATATCTATTTTCCATCTAGCCCATTTGCTCTGGTATTTTATTTAATGTTAAAACTACGTAACAAACCCAACCTTGAAATCAGCCTCATTATTTGAAAACGGTTTATCTAAAACCATTTCTACTATGGATTATAAATATAAACATTCTTAACGATCATAATTAATTCTGCCCTAAAATTGAGCATACATAAGAATTCAGTTATCGTATTAGTTTTGAGTAATATTACTTATAACTTATTGATTTATTGAGCTTGATTTTCACTAGCGATTAATGTTACACAATTACATCGATTATGGAAGTATCAGAACGGTGCCTAACCCCAAGGAAGAATCAGGTAATTATAATAAGACAATACCGCAAGGTATGACAGAGAGGGTTAATATGTTATGAATATCAGTGGGATGCTTTATGGAGCTAAACTGCTAGATATTGTTGAGTTTCCTCATGCTGAGGTCCTAGGACCTGAGGCCAGTAACCAACAGATTCAAGATCTTATCACCAGAAATGGTGAAGTATTTATTAAGCCTATTTTCCAAGGTGGAATTGGAAAAAAGGGTAAGGCCGGCCTTGTTGGGCGGGCCAAAGACCTCAAGACTGCCATCAAGGAAAAGGAGCGCCTGTACTTTGTCGAACACCGTGTTGGCAATAACGTAGCCAAATCTAATGGTGTAACCTTCGAAGCGGCGGTGCCTGCTGAACATGAGATTTACATCTCGCTTACCGATTCGACTCGTTATCGCGCTCCTACCATGACCCTTACCCACGTTGGTGGCATGGATATTGAAGTTTTACCCAAGGAGCAAGTAGCTGAGATCCCGTTCGATTCTATGACTGGTCTCAAGTCTTTTGTTATAACCAATGCCCTGTCCCATTTAAAGGCGCCGCGTGAGATTATCTCGCCGCTAGCTCAAAACCTACCAAAACTATGGGATTTGTTTCACCATTACGGTATGACTGCCCTGGAGCTAAATCCTATCCGCATGAGTCAGCGTCAACCAGGCCGCTTATCTCCTGTGGCCTGCGATTTCAAATGCGGATTCGATCGGGATGACCCACGGGTACGGCGTTTGAATTTGCCGAATGACTTGTTTGCAGTGGATTTTTCTGATTTTGAACAGGAAATCAATCAATTGCGTACCTATCAGGGGCAATCCGATGTATCAGTGATTAACCCGAATGGCACCATTTTAGCCCCAACATTCGGTGGTGGTGCTAACTCCCTAGTTACAGAGTTTTTAGGTGATGATGCCATCATCTCATCTGACTTTGGAGGTAACCCCCCCTATGAGAAAATGCGGGATGTGATGCGTATTTGCTTAAAGCATTGGTTAAAACAGAGCAATGTGCTGTTTATAATCGGTGGTAAAGCAAACAATACGGATATTTTTGTAACCTTCCGTGCCATGGCTGATGCCTTGCGTGAATACTTCAATACACACGGTCCAGTGCCCATCTATGTAGTTATAGGACGGGGTGGTCCCAACCTGTCGCGTGGTTTATTAACCTTCAAAGATGTCCTGGAGCAATTGGGATTACCCTACCGTATTTTTGCCTTTGACTCGTCTATGACCGATGTGGTGCATTATGCTCAAGCTGCGGACAAATGGATGAAAGCAGGTGGTAGAGCATTGTTGGCCAAGCAATTGGGCGTATCGGCGTAATATCGAGGGGGATTACGATGGCTAATCAAGAAAAAAGCACCTTTAGTATAAACTCGTTAGCTGATTTAGCTACCAAAGACGATAGAGTGTGTGTACTGAATATACTGGGTGGTGAATCACGTACGGTAACTCCTACCAGTCATGTCTTTTCGGGTGGTAATGTGGTATTTGGAACTTCGCCAGGGCGGAAGGGTGAAGTTTTAGAAACAGCAGCGGGCAACATTCCAGTATATAACGACGTACGCGAAGGGTTGGCAGCAGGGCATCGCTTTAATGTTGGTGTGGTTTATCTACCACCGGCCGCGGTACGCGATGGCGTTATGGAGTTAATTCGGGTCAATCCTGAGTGCCGTAAGGTTATTATTCTCACGGAAAAGGTTCCAATTCATGACTCTCGAGTTATCCGTTCCCGGGCGCGGTTGCGCAAGGTAGACGTATTTGGAGCCAATTGCCTAGGTATTGCTGATGCTTGGAATCACATCCGCCTCGGTGGAGCCTTAGGTGGGGATAAACCAGAAGAGACCTTGAAGAAGGGATCGATAGCTATTTACTCCAATTCTGGCAATTTTACAACTACTATTGCCAGTTACCTAATGGCTGAAGGTTGGGGTACCACAGTTTCGGTGTCTTCAGGTAAGGATGTTTACATCCATTTTGCACCCGCAGAATTTGCCAGTGCCTTAGGAAATGACGAACGTTCCAAAGCCGCTGTGATGTACATCGAGCCAGGCGGTTATTACGAACAGGATCTCAAAATTGACAAACCATTGATCGCCTGTGTAGTAGGACGTTGGAAGAGTAAACTCACACGTGCGGTGGGCCATGCTGGTGCTATGGGGGGTAGTGGCGACAACGCCGAAGCTAAAGAGCAGTGGTTTAAGGATATTTTGCAGGTGTCTGATATTTACACCCCAGAAAATCCCATTATCTCGCCTAAAGGCGCGCTGGTAACGAATATCTCGCACATTCCACAGGCACTTACTGCCGTGATGAAGTTGCACGGTGTGGAGCGAGATTTTGCTTCCCACGGTGATCTAACCTTAAAACCCTGGTTTGGCAACGCCCAAGGTTTACCCATTCCTCCGGAATTGGATATTCCCCTGGTGGATCCAATCCAACCGTATAAAGATCAGATTGCCGAGCTATCCAGACAGGTAGGCGCCATCTTCCCCAGAGAGCCGATGAAAGATCGCTCTGGTAGCTCCTTGATGGATCCCAGAACTCAGGTCACCAAGGTTAGCGGCGTCTCGGTATTGGATGCTGCTAGTTATTCGCTGGAATCCAATTATTGTTTGGCATTGTTACATGAACATAACGATGCCAACGATAATGCGTTGATCAATACGGCCGTTGCTTGCGATATTAATCTCCATGGCGATGCAATCATCAGTCTGGTGGATGCAGTGCGCGCGGCTGGTAATTCTCCAAACACCGTATTGTCTGCGGCCTGTGCCGTTATCGGACCTGGCAAGGTGAATGCGGCCCGTGCAGCAGCCGATGTATTCATGGACCTATTTGGGCATAGCGGTTTGGATCAAGCTGATCACGTAGAATTTGACATATCCGGGATTGGAGCTAACGCAGAACAACTCAAATGCTTGGTATCAGATGTTGCAGATCCCAAAGCTGAGTCTATGCTAGCAGGTTTGGAAGCCAGGGGTGCCAAATCGGTATTTATTAACTATCTTAAGAGTTTAGGTCAATATCCGACGGCTGATGCCGTATTGGCAGCTATTACCACGACAATTGCTTGGAATGCCTTGATGCGTAAGAAGATTACTCGCACTACGGCTCGCAATTTGCCCTGGTATGTTAAGCTGTTGGCGGTCATCATTGGAGCCTCGGTGGACGGTTCCAAGCACGAAGCGGATAAATTCTGTGGTATAGCTAACCAAGAGTTGGTAAACAGCTGGAGTACTACGGCTATCGCTTACTTGGCTTTGCTGGGTGAAACTCCGACTCCGGAAAAACTGTTCCCATTCCAAATATTACTGGGATTAATCATATCCAATGGTCCAGGTACCATCTCAGCACAGGGGGCAAAAGGGGCTGTATCAGCTGATGGTCCCGAAACTCCAGAGCGGGTGCAGATAAACAAGGCCATGATTGGCTTTATGACCCATACCGGATTTGCCCATGGTGGTAACGGTTACGAGGGAATTCAATTCCTTACCGAGCAGTTTGCGGATACTGATCTCAAGGATGCTGGCGATGCGAATCATGGTTTGGATTTGGTAGCCATGAGTACCAGATTCGCCGTGGCCTTTGGGAAGGAAAAGAAAGCCCGTAAGAACGTAGGGGATAGTGTGCGTAACATTCCTGGCGTTAATCACCCGGTATTTAAAGGGCAATTGGTGAATAAGGACCCACGCGAGGTGTATCTATCCGGACTCTTTAATGAACGTGGCGAGGTGAATGTATTCCACTCCTTCTACAGTGCTTTAGTGCAAGCCCTGTATGACAATGGGATTACTGCCAATGTATTTTGCGTGAACATCGATGCTGTCATCGCGGCCCTGTTGCTGAAGCTGCTATGGCCACGGTATCGGTCCGGAGAATTTTCTGAGGCTGCCCTAGAAACTTCGGCCTTTACCGCATTTCTATTTGGCCGTACTGTAGGCTGTGCTGGTGAGATTGATGACCATACCAATCGTGGTCGCAATATGGATACCAGAACCGCGGCTTCGCAATGTTCCTTTGTATCCTAACCTAACTTATCGTTGTTGATAAATTAACCAACCAGCGGTGCTATCTATCTTGGCACCGCTGTTCCCAAACAGACCGCACACTAGAGCGCTAATCTGGCTCTGGATAGCAAGTATGGTGGTCAACCATCAATAACATGCAACAGTTGCAAGCAGTTACTCATCCTAGCTATGTCTGCCAAAGCCGGCGGTAAATTACGGATATGCAGCAGCTGCCCCCGTTGCTGAGCCCAATCTTGCCACTCTAATAACAAAGCCAGCCCAGCGCTATTTGACAGCGTGACTCCGCCACAATCCACCGTTATGTGATTATGTCCTATAAACATAGTCTTACTGATACCTAGCAGGCTGTCTACACTAGAAAAATCCACAACTCCAGTGATAGTAAAAACTCCCGGCCCGCTAGTCGTCAATGCAGAAGCAGTCACTGCTTACCTATTCGCTCGATTGCGATTGGTTAGGCTTTGAATTAACCCACTGATACCACCTTTCCTCACTTCTTGTGCAAAGCTGCCCCGATAATTGGTAACCAAGCTGACTCCATTTACGGTCACATCGTATACTTTCCACATACCAGCTTTCACGTATAGTGAGAAATTTAGGGTTATTTCGGCACCACCTGAGGTTCTAACCTTGGTACGTACCAGAGCCTGATTAGGCCGACTACTGGGACGCATAGGTAAAATATCTATGGTTTGGCCAGAATAATTTGCCAAGGTTTTAGCATAAGTATGTACTAATAGAGTGCGAAATTCCCTAATCAAAGCTTGACGTTCGCCAGCCGTAGCATTACGCCAAAACTTTCCTACTGCATATTGAGTTATATACTCAAAATCGAAATGTGGGACTGCGATGGTGTTAGCCAACTCATAAACTAAATCTGGATTAGATTTAATTGCATCTTGACGTTGCCGCAAGGCCTGCAACATATCATTAGTGGTACTACGCACCAAATCTAGGGCCTGCTCTTGAGTTGCCGCCATAACCACAGGGTTATGCCAGACTAGACCCCAAATGGCCATAATTGCCACCATGGTTAAAATACGAATTTTACTGCTTATTTGCAGGATCGGTTGGTTGTGAAACATTTGCTTCTCCGGCTTTATTGAACAAGAATTGTCCTATCAATTGTTCTAAAATCAAGGCAGACTGAGTATGCATTATGGCACCATCATTTTGCAAATAATTATCGCTGCCACCAGGTTCTAAACTAATATATTGTTCCCCCAAAAGTCCAGCGGTTAAGATGCTAGCTGAGGTATCGTCAGGAATTTTAGCGTAATTTTTACTGATGCGCATACTGACGATAGCCTCGAATGAAGTTTGGTCTAATTTTATTGCCTCTACTTGGCCAATGCGAACTCCAGCGAGTTTTACTGAGGCTCTAACTTTGAGACTGCCTACATTTTGGAAATTAGCAGTTATTAAATAACTTTCACCGGTCAGCATCGTACCTAGGTTACTCACTTGCATTGCCAGAAAAAACATGGCTCCTAAACCCAAAGCCATGAACAGTCCAACAGCAAGTTCGAGAATCCTTTGTTTGCCCATGATTAATCCTTAATTTCGAAACATTAATGCAGTTAACACAAAATCTAATCCTAACACTGCCAACGCTGAGTGTACCACAGTACGGGTGGTAGCACGGCTTACTCCTTCCGAAGTTGGGATAGCGTCATGGCCTTCAAAGAGGGCAATCCAGGTGCACACGAATCCAAAAACCAGGCTTTTGATCAGGCCATTCACCAGATCACGTTGTAAATCTATACCCGCTTGCATTTGACTCCAAAAGGCACCATCGTCTACTCCCAGCAATGCTACTCCGACCAAATAGCCTCCTAGTACTCCAACAGCGCTGAAAATAGCTGCTAATATGGGCATAGACATTAATCCAGCCACAAAACGTGAGCTTAGTACACGCCGTACTGGATCAACTGCCATCATTTCTAAGCCAGCAAATTGTTCCGTAGCACGCATCAGGCCAATTTCAGCAGTTAATGCGGAGCCGGCTCGACCGGCAAATAATAGTGCTGTGACTACTGGCCCTAGCTCTCTCACCAAAGAGGCTGCTACCATCATTCCCAGGCTTTCGGCAGCTCCAAATTGGGAAAGCACATAAAATCCCTGGAGGCCTAATACCATACCTACGAATATTCCGGATACGGTAATTATTACAACGGATAACACGCCAACGATATATAGCTGGCGAATAATTAACTTGGGTCTAAATAGCAACGCGGGTACTCCCCCGGTGATTGCTATTAGTACCAACAACGAGCGTCCAAGCTTTCCTAAGGAGTTTAAACCAGTTTGTCCCAATTGGGCTAGTTGTCTAGGCATGAGTAAAAAGGTCCTGTTGTAAATCAGGTGCTGGATAATGAAACTTGACGGGGCCATCTGGGAGGCCATCCATAAATTGCCGAATCCAAGGTGAATCAGAATCCAATAATTGCTTGGGATTACCCTGTCCCATAACTTTACCACCATAGATTAAATATATTTGATCCGCAATTGCCGCTGTTTCTTGCACATCATGGGATACAACTAAGCTGGTTAATCTACTGGCATCGTTAAGTTTGCGAATCATTTGCATCAAAACCCCCATAGAGATGGGATCTTGACCGGTGAATGGTTCATCATACAGAATTAATGTTGGATCTAAAGCCATAGCCCGTGCCATAGCCACCCTTCTTGCCATACCACCGGAAAGTTCACTAGGTTGCAGATCTTTAGCACCCCGCAGCCCTACTGCTTCAAGCTTGATCAATACTAACTTACGGATCATGGATTCGGGTAGTTTGGTATGCTCCCGCAGTGGATAAGCAACATTTTCGAAAACATTGAGGTCTGTGAGTAAAGCTCCACTTTGGAATAGCATCCCCATGCGAGTGCGCAGAAAATACAGATTGGAGTGACTTAGTTGATGGACATTAAAACCAGCCACTTCTATGCTGCCAGAATCAGGTTGCAATTGTCCGCCAATGAGCTTTAGCAGGGTAGTTTTACCGGTACCACTAGGTCCCATTATGGCGGTAACTTGGCCTCGCCTAATTACCAAATTAGCCTTATCAAATATAACCCTACTGCCACGCTTGAAGCATAAATCCTTAATGTTTACTAATATCTCACCTGGAAGTATAGCGGCTAATCGATCAGTTATTTGGGCTTTTACCTCCGACTTGGACTGCCATAGTTTATGCTGTTTGATCATGCTTTACTGTGTTCCATTTGGGCTATACGTAAGTGCAGGTGACTACTTATGTGTGCGTACTGGTAAAAAATTCTGTGCTAACCAGACTACCGTGCAGTACAGGTCTTATTTTGTGCTATTAGGATGGTAATAAAAATCATTTAACGTAAGTGAAAGATACGCCTGTAACCGAGGCAATCGCATCAAAAAGTTTCTGTATCCAGTATAATGCGTTCCTACTTTAAAATTAAATTAAATTAACAAATTTTTGATTGGATTATGTCACCTAGATTTATAAATTATTTTTCAGACATCGAAAAACCTCGCATAGAACGCCGTAAATTGCATAATTTAATGGATATGCTTGTTCTTGTAGTATGCGCATACATAATCGGAACAGATGGCTAGGGATCAATAGAAGCTTTTGGAAGAAGCGAAATGAAATGGCTAAAGAAATTTATTTCTTTAAAAAACGGAATACCACCACATGATTGTATTGCTTATGTTATTTCACGTGTTTCTCATAAAAATTTTTAACAGTATTTTATTACCTGGATTAATGATATACGCAACAGAAATAACTTGCAAAACTGTGGAAATAGATTATAAAACCACTTGATGTTCACTAGGGGTAAGCGCCTGGTCTAAGGCTAACCATATAGTATTAGGGCAAAAAATTACGACAGAAAAGTCCAATAAAATTACAGTTATACCACAATCATTGGAACTACTTGAGCTACATGCTTGCATAGTCACAATTGATGCCATGGGTTACCCCTGCGCCTTGAAGCTTCCCAGGCTATCAATGCCAGCAACGAATGTCACCTTTATTGATTATTAGAATACGGAACATAACACTCCACAGGCGGGATACTCGCCATTGTTCCCGCCTGACAACGAACTGGATAAAAATTCTCAATCTAAAACAGGTTTATGAGTTATCCACCACTCCCGGCACTATTTCTAAACCAGCAAAGCGGCAACCTTGCACTACGGGGCCAGCCGGAAACAAACCGTACAGATACTTCAACCCACCCTTAGGATGGAATTTCTCATCCAAGGCATCATGCAATTCACGGGCATTGACTGGGCTTTGATGTCGGGCGAAATAGCTATGTAACGATCTAATCAACTCCCAATGGTCCTCTCTAAGGTCGATATCCTCAGCCTTAGCTAGACTACGTGCCAAATCCATGGTCCAGTCTTCTGGAGCATGGGGAAATCCAGGTTGCCCAACTGTTGGTAGGCAAGGATTCATAATTTCACGCATGGTATCCGTCATAACAATCTCCAAATCTGCTAAGCATAGCTCAAATACGCATCAAAAACTAACCATAAATATCAAAAATGGTATAACCTAAACGCCTGGGCGCATGGTTACCATATGCAGGACACTGCAAGGCTTTATTGTATTAAATTTACTAATGATTAACAACCGCAAAACCAAAGTAAAATAGCCAAGGTATAATCAAGTATTGCACTGTACACTAGATTGAGACCAAGCTGCAAAACTGTCAACCCCATTGCTCATGTGCGAGCTAAAACTGTTACACTGACAAAAATTACCGGCCGTATTTTATTTGTTTATGTCTATAAATACCAAAAAAATCTACCTCGCCCTCTCGGTCTTAGGAAAGGATAACCTAGGTATCATATGTAATTTATCTAAAATGATTGCTGATTATAATTGCAGCATTGAAGATGGTCGCATGACAGTATTAGGAGGTGAATTTGCCGCAATATTGCTAATCGAAGGCAAATGGAACGCCCTAGCCAAACTAGAAAGCGCATTGCCGGATTTCGGAAAACAACAGGGACTTACTATAGTCGCCAAACGCACTGGTGAACGAGAACCCCCGCGGGCCTTGGTACCCTATGCCGTTGACGTGTTCTCCTTAGATCGCCCCGGCATCATTGGCAACTTATCTAAATTTTTTGCGGACCACGTAATTAACATTGAAGATATAGTTTCAAGTTCCTATGTGGATCCACGGACCGATACCCAAGTATGTTCGGTGCATATGACCGTAGGGATACCGGGTGACGTACATATCGCTAGTTTACGTGACGAATTTATGGATTACTGTGATGATTTAAACCTGGATGCCTCGCTAGAACCCATCAAGATCTAACTTTGCCATGCTACCCTTGTTAAAAACCCAAGGTAGCATAGCATATCTGTTTACCAGAGCACTATCTTATAAATTTAAAACCTAGATCCTGTCAACGTTTCAAATAAGATGGCACTATGGAGTCTATGTTTTGCGGGGTAATACCAAGCTTGCTGAAATCATCATCTGTACACACACTATCAACCTGTAGTGACAAGTAATTATCATAGGAAAATGGTTGGCCAGGTAACAATCCCATCACGTGTCCTTGAACGCGTGCCATGGTATCGCTAATACCCACAACCGTTACCAGTAGACCTAATTGCTTGATGGTATACTCCACTAATTTCCTTAATGTGAACACCTCCGGGCCGCATAGGTTATACCTTTGCCCATGGGTACTATCATCTTCAGCTTCCAAGGCAATTGCGAAGGCTAAAGTTACATCACCTACGAACACCGGCTGAAAGCGACTCTCGGCACAAGCCAGAGGGAAAAAACCAGGTGCTAAGCGTAACAAACCGGCAAACCGGTTAAAAAAGCTATCACCAGGTCCGAAGATCACTGAGGGGCGAAAACTAGTAACCGCCATGAATTTTCCACCTTCAGTATGAGCTAAATCTTCACCTTGACCTTTAGTAAACAAGTATTGGCTAGGCCCTTCAGCAGCATTAGCATGCAAACCACTCATATGCAGATATCTGGTGACTGAGGCTTTCTCGGCAGCCTCGATAATAGCTGCAATCAAATCCACATGCATCCGCTGGAAAGAATGCTCATAACTCGGTGGGTTTAAAATCCCCACCAAATTAATTACGGCCTGACAGTCTTGAAAAGCACCGTACAGCTGGCTAGGATTAAATACATTAGCTATTACGACCTCCACGTTAGGATATTGCTGCATTAGATGTGTGCGATGTTGACTATTCCGAGTAACAACCCGCACTTGCAGATTGGGATTGGCAGCTAATCTGGTTAGCAAGTGCTTGCCCACAAAACCGCTACCACCTAAAATACAAGTTTTAATCATGACTTATACCCCCTATGAATGGCCACAATACCGCCGGTTAAATTAAAATACTCACAACGCTCAAAACCAGCTTGTTCCATCAAACCTTTCAACGTCTCCTGATCCGGATGCACTCGAATGGATTCAGCAAGATAACGATAGCTATCTACATCACCAGCAATAAAGCCACCCAATCTCGGTAATACTTGAAAGGAATACAAATCATAGGCCCAACGCAATGGTGCATAGATGGGACGTGAAAACTCCAGTACCAGCAAGCACCCTCCAGGACGCAAGACCCCCAGTATGGACTCTATAGCCCGTTCCTTATGGGTTAAGTTACGCAAACCAAAGCCTATGGTAACACAATCAAATTGCTCATTGGCAAATGGCAAGCACTCAGCATCCGCTTGCACGTAGGCTATATTGCCTACTATACCTTGATTAGTGAGCCGATTACGTCCATACTGAAGCATGGCAGCATTAATATCCGAGGCAATTACTAATCCGGTGGCTCCTACCTGTTTGGCAAAGCCTAAGCTCAAATCACCAGTACCAGCAGCTAGGTCTAACACCCGTTGTCCAGGGCCAACACCTGCAAGATTAATGGCCTCCATTTTCCATAACCTGTGAATACCTAGGGACATCAAATCATTCATCAAGTCATAGCGATTCACTACGGAATCAAATACAGCCCGCACCCGCGCCGCCTTTTCCGACTCAGGAATTTGTTGATAACCAAAGTGAGTAGTCTTATTCGATTCCGTCATATTTATATACTTTAAATTATAATAGTTAAATAACTACTACCCTATTTGTTGTAACCAATACAGTTGATTCAAAAAACTGGACCCAGTTGGTCCCATCCAAACCTTATTTGTATTAGCTTTAATCCTACGTTAAAGTAAGTAGTTACATAGTTAATTTCTTAAACCACACGCAATTAAGCGCCGCTTCTTGGAGATTCGTAAGTGACCAAACTAGTGATACTAGACCGGGATGGGGTTATTAATCAAGATTCAAAACATCATATTCGATCTCCAGAAGAATGGATCCCATTACCAGGGAGTCTGGAAGCCATTGCCCACCTTAACCACTTTGGATTTAAAGTAGTTGTGGTAACTAATCAATCGGGAATCGAACGTGGCCTATTTTCTTTGGAACAATTAAACGCCATTCATCAAAAAATGCGGCAAGCTCTGGATAGAGTAGGTGGTCAAATTGACGGCATCTTCTTCTGTCCACATACCGCGGCCCGCAACTGCCAATGCCGCAAACCTAAACCAGGATTAATGTTAGAAATTTCCGACCGCCTGAGTATCGAGCTTAAGAATATCCCAGTGGTAGGTGATTCTATTCGGGATTTGCAAAGTGCCTGGGCGGTAAAAGCCAATGGCATCTTAGTAAAAACCGGAAATGGCCTATCAACCATTGCAGAACATAGCGCTGAATTATTACAACATCAAGTAAAAATATGTTCCAATCTTACAGAAGCCGCAGAATATATAATCAGCTCAGCGCGCTGCGAAATCTAGACCACTTACAACCCAATTTTATACCTAAATCTAAGTTCAACTCATGTCAGTACAATCTATTTCCATACCCAAACCTCGCCACTATACTGACTTTCAACACTTTAACCGCGCCGGGCGCGCATTGGCCGAATTGCATATTCATTACGAAACCCAACCACTGTATTCAGCCACAATCACCATCCAGCCAAATGCCCCTAGCGATCCGAAGCAACTATATTACGTCACCAAGATGAAATATGCTAAAACTGGTAAAACCAAGGATC
>JXSN01000366.1 GCA_001276605.1 Achromatium sp. WMS2 | reverse complement strand
TAGGATAACCTTTGGATATTTTTAGTTCTATTTCACGTTCAAGGTTATCTTTTTCATCTTTAGCTTCCCACCAGCCGTGTACTAAACGCACCCGATCGATGAGGGCACCATCTGCACGTAAAGTAGTCCCTTGGGGTGATGGAAACGGGTATTCTGTATATAAAATTAGCTCGTGTTCTTCACCAACTGCGGCGAGTAGATTTTGAAAAGCGGGGCGTAATGCCCCCTCATTATCGGCACCAGCGACACGTCGCAAGTCGTCTAGTTGGCGGTAATAGCTTAGGATATTTGACATGTGAGTATCCTACTATAATATTTAAACTGTGTTCTTATGCATGAGCATTCCTAATAACTCTGCAATAGTATCACGCAATTCGCGCCGATCTACTATCATATCTATGGTACCATGCTCTAATAAAAATTCACTACGTTGAAATCCTTCCGGTAACTTTTCCCGCACTGTGTGTTCAATAACCCTTTGTCCCGCGAAACCTATTAGTGCTTTTGGCTCTGCAATATTCAAGTCTCCCAACATGGCTAAGCTTGCTGTTACTCCACCCATCGTGGGATTAGTTAATACTGAAATAAAAGGTATGCTTTCATGACGCAACCGATTTAATACCGCCGAAGTTTTAGCCATTTGCATTAGAGAAAACAATGATTCTTGCATTCTAGCACCTCCGGACGCTGTAAAACAAATTAATGGTGATTTTTCCTTTATCGCAATTTCGGCACCGCGCACAAATTTTTCACCGACTACTGATCCCATGGATCCGGCCATAAATTTAAATTCGAAGATGGCAACTACCACGTTTAATCCATGCAGACGTCCTCGGCCAACTACCAAGGCATCTTTTTCGTTGGAGGCCTTTTGGGCCTGAATTAGCCGGTCTTTATATTTTTTGCTGTCCTTAAATTTTAATGGATCTGCAGATTCAAGTTCTGCGGCAATTTCTACCCATGATTCTGGGTCGATGAATACCTCGATACGGCGTCTGGCACTCATTTGAGCATGATAACCACATTTTGGACATACGTCGAGGTTCCGTTCTAGATCAACTTTATACAAAATAGCATTGCAATCTAGGCATTTAGCCCATAATCCTTCTGGTACTGTACGTTTGGTATTCGGATTGATGCGAATACCTTCGATTAGATTTTGAAACCAATTCATGTTATACCATCCTGCTAAAATGTTAAGTAAAATTAGCTGAGATTCACACTATTTCTAGCTATAAGCATGGCAGTCTTCAAACTAGTTATGAATTCTGCTATTGTCGTCGGTATAATCTCAGCTTTAGTTATTAATGTCTCTATTTGCTTGGCTATAGCTAATAAATCTGTTAATGCCGCAGCAACTTTGGGAATTTCTTGAGCAAATTTTTCTTTAGCATGTCGAAATTGTTCGACTATGGGAATTTCATATTCAAAAAAGCATGTGAGCAAGCGCTGCAGTTGCTCAGGATTACTCAAAGTACAACGCAATACTTGCTGTCCATTTTGGATCAGAATTGCGGTGCTGGTATCTTCAAAAATTATGTTATCTATAGGATAACCTTTGGATATTTTTAGTTCTATTTCACGTTCAAGGTTATCTTTTTCATCTTTAGCTTCCCACCAGCCGTGTACTAAACGCACCCGATCGATGAGGGCACCATCTGCACGTAAAGTAGTCCCTTGGGGTGATGGAAACGGGTATTCTGTATATAAAATTAGCTCGTGTTCTTCA
>JXSN01000365.1 GCA_001276605.1 Achromatium sp. WMS2 | reverse complement strand
AGACTAAACCTAAACAGTTAGAACGCCAGCATTCTACTGGGTCCTCAAAGGCAGTGGCGCAAGGCCCAAGAGGTGATAAAAGGCAACTAGTAGGTCATGTGCTAATAGTTGAGGATAATCCTGTAAATCTTGCGGTGGTAAGAAAAATGTTGCAACGGTTTGGACTTACCTGTGATACGGCCTCAGTAGTGTTTGGGGTGGCCGGTCGAGCCTCGTCAGCGCTAGCGATATTTTGGGCTATGCTCAAAGTCAATAGCCCGACACACAAGAGGGCGCTTAGCCTTAGTTTACGATTGTATTGATTCATGAATCATATTACTCGCTTGTACGTTTTCTTTAATTTTAGCATAGCTTGATTACCTTCTTGTACTGCTTGATATTTCAACTAATTTTTGGTAACGGAAGCATCCAGCTCCAGAACCCCATATACTTATGTTTTTTACCACAATTCAGTGGCCTAGGAGCTTGGGTAAGATACTTGATAGTTCCCACGTTTCAGTGTAGCAATGCCGCAAAATATATATAAGTTGATCTTTACCGCGCTCCAGCATAGCAATGCAACCACTTAGTAATTGACCGTTCCCACGCTCCAGCGTCCCCTAACACCCAATCAGCAAACAACACACATAGCCAAAAGTTGCCACACAACTATGGAACCAAATAACCCACTCTACAGCTATACAGCTGATATAGACCATAGGCAACTTGGCTCCAACCCCCTCACTTCATCATGTTGTTTAATACATCACAATTGCATAAGTAGGTAATTACCATTAATCCATGCTGTAACCTGTACTAAACAAATGAGGAATGCTATAATCCCCCTTTTTTGATAATAGCAATTAGTTCACGCTCAGCTTGAGCATAAGCAATTTTCATCGATTGCCAACAAACCGCCGCCGCATCCATCTTGTTCTCCTTAGCCATAAACTCCAACTGTTTAGCTAAAGCCGATACCCGCGTTGCCCCAACATTGGCACTACTAGACTTCAAAGAATGAGCCGGCAACACCAAATTGTTAGCTGCCCCTTCACGTATCGCAAGATCTATATTTTTAAAAATTTCCGGTACATTATTAATGTAATCTTGCAACAACCTAACTGCCTCATCCTCCATTATATCAAATAACTCTCCCAACACATTTTTATCTAGAGCCAACAATTCTTCGGAAGTATTTGCCTCCACATTAGCAAGAGCATTATTAGCTCCCATACTGCTAACGACACTAGCCACTCTAGGCGCAGTTCTACCTTGACTAATAACTGTCTCCTGCATCGGCAACCACTGCTGCAATAGATTGTTTAAATCTGTGGGTTTAACAGGCTTAGCAATATAATCGTCCATACCGGCCTGGATACACTTTGCCCTATCATCCCCCATAACGTTAGCAGTTATGGCCAACACCGGCATCCGTGTTAACCCAAACTGCTGTTCGCGTTCCCGAATTTTACGCGTAGCCTGACGACCATCCATATTGGGCATCTGAATATCCATCAATACCAAATCATACTGCATCGTCTTTATTGCCTCCAAGCACTCCAATCCATCTTTGGCCGTATCACAGGTAAGTCCAAACCGTTGCAACATTTTTCTTACCACCGCAAGATTTACAGGATTATCCTCAACTATTAGCACATGACCTACTAGTTGCCTTTTATCACCTCTTGGGCCTTGCGCCACTGCCTTTGAGGACCCAGTAGAATGCTGGCGTTCTAACTGTTTAGGTTTAGTCT
>JXSN01000364.1 GCA_001276605.1 Achromatium sp. WMS2 | reverse complement strand
GCGCTGAACACACGCTGGCACATGTGGGTATTGGGCTACGATCAGCGACAGCAAAGCCTCGTTTTAGAATTTCTGGGTCTGAATTTTTTGGATAACTATAGCAGCATAATCTTTATTATTATCCTAACCTTTATATTCAGCACTATAGTTGCCTTTCTATATTCCAGAAAACAGTCGGTACCAATAGATATACCCACCCAACTATACTTAATCATGTGTAAGCGTCTAGCTAGAGTTGGTATATTACGTTTAGGCAATGAGGGACCAACCACATTTGCCAACAAAGTAGCACGTCGGCGTCCGGATTTGGCACCTATAGTTAAGGTTATGACCAATTTTTACATCCGATTGCATTACGCTAAGCGGCATAAAAAAGATGATCTGGCTAACTTTAGACGTTTAATTGTAGCTTTTCACCCTAAAAAATCTGCATCCACAAAATAGCTAAAACCGATACGGCATATTTGCGTTATAATAAAATATTGGGTTAAAATGGCAAATTAGACAACTAAGCGCCCTTTTTGGGATGCAGGTTTAATTGTAGCCTGGGAGCCAGAATTAAAGGCTAGATAATCGGTTTCAATACCATCACTGAAAATTACCCCATGTTCTGGCATATGGGATATAATGCGCAAAGGATTGTTGCTAGTTATCTGTCCAAAAGTGATTGTAGCCGCTGAAGTGCGACTAGGCCATGGCTCACGTACAGAAAATACTAACTGCTCACTATTCCAAGGCATAGGTCTAGTATCTAGCGCTACATCAATATTAGTGACGGATTGCACAATACCAGCTGCACCGGTGAGTATACTACGCAGCCAACCAGTGGAGCCAAGCCCCGTGGAAACTATGATCCCACTCGATAAATGCTCTTCAGCCTGTGAATTAATTTCTATCCTGTACATAGCTGAAGTATGACTACGAGGACCAATAAAAAAATCATTCACCGCTTGCAAATTTTGCCCGTCGTTTAACTGCACTTCAGCCATGGTCAATTCTTGCCAGCTTCTTTTGTTAGCAATAACCTCTGGAATTAAACGCGGCAAATCCACTGCCGTAAATGGTAGCAATACTCCTTCCCAGCGGGTACGATCAGGATTTAAACCTATAACTGGTTGCCCATTGAGATATTTTAGAGTGTTAGCAACTAAACCATCTTGGCCTAATACCACTATAATGTCAGCGGGTCCGAATACATAATTAGATATAAAACCACGTTCTAACAACTGCAACCGCCCCAACCGATTCAGTATAGTCTGAGTTTGCTGTAGTTGTTCCTGATACTGCACATGTTCCCGCTGATAATCAAAAAAATCCGCACCTAGGTGTTCAATGTAAAATTGTGCCTGCTGTTCGGTATTAAAACGTTGAATTAGCTCCTGCAAGCGAGTTTTGCGAATTACTAGTACAATCTTGCTCTCACCCTGTGATTGAATCATAAGTTATTTTTGGGCAGGGTTGGGACTGCGTACCCTGTTAGTCGGCTGCGTATTAGTACGTCCCAATAATTCTGTTAATAACTCAGGTGACACGTTAAGCTGTCCAATCTTTTCAGCTCCGCGCCCTAATTCATAAAACGCTTGGGCTATCAATTGCTCTGGAGCCATATGCACATTAGTCAAAGCCTGTACAATTTGGGGATCTACACCCGCTACCGCCTGCATCATAACAGTCAAGGCATAAGCCTTAGCATCTGCTTCTTCTTTGGCATTGGCTACAGTTAATGCCACCAAATTGCG
>JXSN01000363.1 GCA_001276605.1 Achromatium sp. WMS2 | reverse complement strand
GGAACCTCTAAAAATTAATTTTAATACCATTTGTAACTGCATGGTTGCTAGAAATCTGCCCGCTGACGCGGGCATGATTGTCTATTTTTAGAGGTTCCCATTATTTGTAACTGCATGGTTGCTAGAAATCTGCCCGCTGACGCGGGCATGATTGTCTATTTTTAGGGGTTCCCATTATTTGTGACTGCATGGTTGCTAGAAATCTGCCCGCTGACGCGGGCATGATTGTCTATTTTTAGGGGTTCCCATTATTTGTAACTGCATGATTGTCTATTTTTAGAGGTTCCCATTATTTGTAACTGCATGGTTGCTAGAAATCTGCCCGCTGACGCGGGCATGATTGTCTATTTTTAAAGGTTCCCTATATTAACATCAAAAATTAGCTAGCCTTATTTTCATGTTATGTGTTACAATTCACTCTTAGATTTAGGTTTGTAAAAAATACAATGTATGCTGATGCGTTAAACACCACGCTAAAGCATTAATATTAAAATTTTTTGAGAATTAATATTATGAAATATGTGTTAATCGCACTTTCTATTCTATTGATATCCAGCACTGTACAAGCCGATAACTATTTTGCAATTCATGGTTGTTATAAAAGTTACCGAGCAGCCAAACAAGACACAAGGCGTCATGGTGGTTACGTTATAGACACAAATGATTACCCTAATTTCGGTTCGGGATATTTCTGTGCAGTCCATGGTCCAGGTAGCCGTTCCAGCATGAAACAGATTTGTCGCAAATATGGTTATTCGTGCTACGTAAAAAGTGGCTATTAATGCAGAAACTTACTGGGATAGCAGGGAGGTATTTGCCACCAATTGTTTCATCAGACAGAACTAGAACTCCATAAAATTGGTAGGCCAAGTTGGAGAACCTCTAAAAAATTAATTTTAGCATCATTTGTAACTGCATGGTTGCTAGAAATCTGCCCGCTAACGCGGGCATGATTACCTATTTTTAGAGGTTCCCATATGTTATTACCAAATCTAAATACTCTGCTACAAAAGCTAATTAGCACGGCATCAGTTAGTAGCTCTATTCCTGAATTAGATCAAAGCAATATAGACATTATAAATTTATTAGCCAACTGGTTTGATGAATTAGGATTTAAAATAGAGATTCAACAATTACCAACAAAATCAAATAAATATAACTTAATTGCGAGACTAGGTCAAGGCGATAATGGATTAATACTTGCGGGCCATTCTGATACTGTTCCATATCAATCAAATTTATGGCAGTTTCCGCCATTACAATTAACTGAGTCCGATGGTAAATGGTATGGACTTGGAATGGCAGATATGAAAAGTTTTTTTGCTTTTGTTGTTGAAGCAATACGCCATTTAAATTTAGCAAAACTAAAGCAACCATTGATTATTATAGCCACTGCTGATGCCGTGCTAATTAGCTTTTGTAGCAGAGTATTTAGATTTGGTAATAACATATGGGAACCTCTAAAAATAGGTAATCATGCCCGCGTTAGCGGGCAGATTTCTAGCAACCATGCAGTTACAAATAATGGGAACCTCTAAAAATAGACAATCATGCAGTTACAAATAATGGGAACCCCTAAAAATAGACAATCATGCCCGCGTCAGCGGGCAGATTTCTAGCAACCATGCAGTTACAAATAATGGGAACCTCTAAAAATAGACAATCATGCCCGCGTCAGCGGGCAGATTTCTAGCAACCATGCAGTTACAAATGGTATTAAAATTAATTTTTAGAGGTTCC
>JXSN01000362.1 GCA_001276605.1 Achromatium sp. WMS2 | reverse complement strand
TGTTGAGTTATTGTTAATTTTCGCCCTGGTAACTGAGCTTGAATCTCCATATTCAGTGCATCAATATGTGTTTCAATGAATGGTAATGGGGCGATAAAAAACACGGGAATTTCTCCTGTTTTCGAGCTAACTTATTCTAGCATATTCTGTCAAATTTTAAAAACTGGATTATCGAGTGATAATCAAGCGTCGTACCCAACAACAAATGCCACCTAGCAATACCTTGCTCGTCATATAACCCTAATTGCTTACGTAGTCTTTCAATTTCGCGCTGTTGAGCTTCATTGCATTTACGTAAGATATCGTTATCAGTAGTGTTGGTGGTAGTGGTGTAACCAGTATGACTAGCGATAAATTTACTAAGAGGAGTCCCCATGCTAGCCAACCAGCTTCTAGCTTTTTGAGATTTACGCGGGCTAGCGGTATGACCATAATAATACAAAGCCTGCTCCGCCGCGGTAGCGTCGATAATATCCTCACCCTGGCCCCCAGCCATGACGAATGGGGTGTTTAAAGTATTGAGATACTCCAAGATTTTAGTTTTACTGATAATGCCGCCGCAAAGGTGATACAGCCCAGTAAGACTAATGCCACATTGCCCAGTTTTGCGATCAGTGTAATACATCACTTCGCCGGTAGTAGTCTTGTTGACTTCCACCTGCGTAGCATAGGTTAACACTTCAATGCCATCAACTACCATGCGATTTACCTGTAAATGTTCGGTGATATCAAATCCAGTTTTGTAAAACACAAAGCTTTCGGCCCCGAGGCGGCCCATGTCACCTACGGTTTTTAAGGCTTCTTTATAACCCTTTTCGGCGTAATAAAATGCGATGTCAAAACATACACTAGCAAGTATTACCTTTACTTCTTTGCCGTTTAGCTTAGGCGAATTTTGAGCCAAGTCTACAAGAAAAATATCCCTATTTTTCAATATATTGTAAAATTCTGTTCTATAATTTTGAGCCAAGCTATCCTTGCTTTTTCTGGCATTTTGAAGTGCGTTTTGGATCATCCGGTGAGTAACTCCACACAGCGTAGCCAGACCACGAATATGGATACCAGATTGGCGCGTGGGCCGGTGCACGAAATAATCAATCTTATCGATTTTTTTGTGCAACCAGGGATCATCATTGGAATGTTCGGTGTTGGGCATTTGTTAGGTACCATTGAAAGTCTAAAATGTAATAACTTGAGTATAGCACATAATGGAAAATATCCACAGGCCCGTAGGTGCGATTAGCGACGCGTAAGCGCATGCATGTCTTGCCGTTTAATTTAGGCAAATTTTTTACCCATTGCCCGGTGCTATTTCTTATCCAACTCGTCCCGCAACAACCTAGGAATATACTCAGGAATTTGCGCATTCTCCGGCAACCGCAAAGCATACTCAACCCGTTCGCGGTCGTGACTAAACAACAACCAAGCACTATTATGCGGTTGTTTAACCACCCTAGAAGTAACAACCACTATAATACTAATAAGCCAATCAATTCTGTAGATCCCCGGGTTAAGCTGCGACCACCTATTCCCAGCTTGTTTAGCCAACGCCTCCGGGTAACGAGTACACACCGCCACCAAGTGATACGTATCCTTACTCCGATCTCGATCACTACTAGCATTAATAAGACTCTTCTTATAACCCACAAAATAACCAATAAGCTCATTAATAGCATCCGCATCCAAAGCCTCATGATGCGATTTATAAGTTATAAGGTTATGATCAGCCTGCGGATTTAA
>JXSN01000361.1 GCA_001276605.1 Achromatium sp. WMS2 | reverse complement strand
AACTATCTAATATTATGTATGATACATTTTATCATTTCCAAATTATCATTATGACATAATGGTGACCATAAATAAGCTTATTGATTGCTTGCATAAAACTTTCAATACTTCTAAAATCTTTCAATACACTGAAATTTAATGCACAAATAATCTACATGTTTGATATGTTAAAATAAATGGGAGCTTTTGTCAAACAAGTTACTTAACAAATACTACTTTTAGCTGTCTGATTTTTTAATTGTGCATGGAAATTATACAATACCTTTAACATGCAGCTAAAGTATCATTTGAACCACAGATACAAAATTTGTGCTGATTGCCACAAAATCGCCATGATCCAGACATGGCAATGTACCAACTACATCATGGAAAGCTGCTATGTACAGCAGGGCCTAGTGCTGCATAGCATTTTTGTGCTCCACCACTAACTTACGTACAATTTGTTTGTACAGTACTGTAAAACTTTTTGTTGTACTGAAAAGGAACAAAAATGGCAATTATCCATGGGTAAGTTTAGTAATATACAGTGGATTAAATTTTTTCCATGAAATAAACATCACCACCAATAAAAAGTAAAAACTATATAAAAAGTATTAACAAAAAGTATTTTATTAACATAAGTATTTAATCTTTTATTAGCCCATTCTCTTATCATCCTTGAAAAAGAAGTATGTTTTTTTAAACCTTGTACTTCACATTTAACTGTAGGAACTAAAAAAATGAAAAACTATTCAATAGATTAAATATGCTAAATAAATCATCTTTTTATTATTTATTGCTAAATAATGACATGTACTGGTTACCATGATGAAAAATTAGAGTTAAAAAATAGTTTCTTAATACACTACCTAGGCAAAACAATTAGATTTTGTAGTATTAGTATACTGTGTTATTATAATTTAATAAAAATTAAATAAAATTACTCAGAAGCACTTTTTGTATTATAAAAAATATTAGTAATATAATGCAAGATTGTCAATAAATAAAATTAACATATTGAGTTAGTGTTGGATTGTTATTGGCAATATCAAATATCCAAGATATAGAGCTATAAAGATATGAAGAATCTCATTTTGGCTGCAGCCAAGATGCTGCCAAGATCTTGCCGAAAAAATCTAGACCTTGGCAATAACAGTTCATTGCCAAGATAAACTTATATGAAGTAATTATTTTTTTAATACCCAATGTACATACTGTATATAACATATCTAAAAATATATTTTTAAATGGAATCACCATTTTGTTTATATACCATACATGTACATCATTTTACTGTAAATGTACAGCTCGATACTGTACACATAAGTTTTTAATTACATATGAAGCAATCTAGAAATTACAAAAAATGAATTAACCATAATGGTTATCACTCATTATTTCATTATGATGGATAATGGATAAAAAAGAACATAGATAAATGATAAAAACACTAAATCATTTAACCTGGTTTATTGTCACATTATTGATAAAGTAAAAAATTTGTCTCCTCATAATGACATTAGTCTTACTTGACCTATTTGTATGCATACATTAGTTATCTATTTGTTTCATAAAAACCTTGTAATGAAATAGTTATAGCTTCTTATCTCTTTTTTGTGTGATTTTTGTTTGCTACAAAGAACAATCGGAAATACTTTCATGGTTGTTGTCATTATTGTACAATTTTTATGGACATTAAAAATTTTAGGGAGCACAATGTAAAGTTCCAAATAGACTGCTCATTGTGATACTAGTGTCAAATATATATATA
>JXSN01000360.1 GCA_001276605.1 Achromatium sp. WMS2 | reverse complement strand
AATTTGGTCTGTGTTAGGCAGTCTGCGAACTAAATCTGAAATTGCCATAC
Source organism: Achromatium sp. WMS2 (assembly GCA_001276605.1). GTDB lineage: Bacteria > Pseudomonadota > Gammaproteobacteria > Chromatiales > Chromatiaceae > WMS2. The sequence goes on along the minus strand of JXSN01000360.1, from coordinate 1,702 downwards.
GAGGGTCTGTATTTGAGTTAAATGCTAAAGGTTTTTTTGCTCCACCACCTCGTGTTGATTTCACTATTACGTTTTGCACTACCTGCATTAAGGGAGATACGCACGTGTTATCTCGCACTCTGGATTTAGTGATGGCCTTGTTGCCTTTACTTCACCATCTTCATTCCATGGCTTTTTTGGCAATAGAACGTAGTGCGTCGGTGCGAACATCCAATTCGCATCCCTCCATTTCAAATAGTCTTACATACTGTTTTACAAGAGAGTTTTTTGGCTCGGTGAGTATTTGAATTAACGCCGCTTCATCCAATTCTTCCAGGGCAGCTAGTACTGGTAGGCGACCTACAAATTCCGGGATGAGACCATAGCGAATTAGGTCTTCAGGTTCGACATTGGCCAGTATTTCTCCCACTTTTTTGGTATCATCTTTACTGTGGACGTCAGCGGAAAAACCTATGCCACTTTTCTTGGTGCGATTTTGGACTATATTTTCAAGGCCAGCAAAGGCACCACCAACGATAAACAAAATATTGCTGGTATTAACCTGTAAAAATTCTTGCTGTGGGTGTTTACGACCTCCTTGGGGAGGGACGGAAGCAACCGTACCTTCTATAAGCTTTAGCAGTGCTTGTTGTACGCCTTCGCCAGATACATCTCTGGTTATTGAAGGATTATCTGATTTACGCGATATTTTATCAATTTCATCTATGTAAACGATACCGTTTTGGGCACGATTGATGTCGTAATCACACTTTTGCAATAATTTTTGGATGATATTTTCTACGTCTTCGCCTACGTATCCGGCCTCGGTTAAGGTAGTGGCATCTGCTATTGTAAAGGGCACATTTAATAGTCTGGCCAGTGTTTCGGCTAGCAGGGTTTTGCCTGATCCGGTGGGTCCAATTAACAAAATATTGCTTTTAGCTATTTCGACACTATCTTTTTGTTTGGCAACCTCCAGGCGCTTGAAATGATTGTACACGGCTACAGATAAAACTTTCTTAGCCTGTTCTTGACCAATTACATAGCCATCTAATGCCCTACGGATTTCGTGGGGTTTAGGCAGTAGTTGCTTAGAGCTTTTAAGTGCGGAGCCTTCAGTTTCTTCCCTAATTATATCATTGCATAATTCAACACATTCTTCGCAGATATAAACTGATGGCCCTGCTATTAGCTTTCGCACTTCATGCTGACTTTTACCGCAAAAAGAGCAGTATAAGAGCTTTCCGTCATGACCCTTATTGTAGTTGCTACTCATGAATGGTCCTGTTTTGATTCTGTTGTCATTCGTTTAAGTTTGCACCCTGATATTAGCTACAAACAGCCAGTTATGCAGCCATGCTGCTATGATATAAGAGCCTAATCATAACGGTTTACCATAACATAGCAACTCACATACGCAAATATTTGTTCGATGATTGCTACTTTTCACGAAACTTTAGATCATTATACAACAAATATACTATTTTTTTATGTTTATTTTGGTTTTTATTTATACTGTTGCAAGTTGGTTATAGCTATGGTTACGGTGGCTAGCTTTGGGTAGCTGCATATTCTGAGTATACTATAATGTCTGTATCCAGAAATCGCTAGTAATTTGACGCAGGACTAGTATACCATGGTAGGATCAATATCCATCTTCTGATCATTTGACTTAATACCAAAGGTAATTACAGTATCCTTCGCTTAAGGCACACTATATGCT
>JXSN01000359.1 GCA_001276605.1 Achromatium sp. WMS2 | reverse complement strand
AAGTGCTTATAATCTGTCAGTAGTCAAGATGAGTCTTAGTGATAGACGGGCTTGGAATATAGATTTAGCTAATGGTACCCACTTATCTGTGGGTACTAAAGACCTAGAGGTCCGTATAGATAGATTTTTGACCTATTTTCCACGGTTACCACAGCCAGAAAATGTAGAACAAGTGGATTTGCTTTAACACCACCAGTCTCGCTTAATTCCAACTCGGTTGTTGAACGATTACGATAGCCAAACAGCAATAATCCAACTGCCGTAGCATATATTGGGTCACGAATTATCTCTTCCGGGCCACTAACGTATTGAGGAATTCCGATTCTAGCGGGCATTTGGAAAATATCCTCGGCCAATTCGATTAATCCTTCCATTTTAGCACTGCCACCAGTTAACACTACACCACCGGCTACATGTTCCTCCAAGCCACCACGTCGCAACTCAGCGCGTGCTAATCTCAACAATTCGTCATAACGGGGTTCAACAACTTCCGCCAAAGACTGCCTGGTAAGACGCTGTGCAGGTCTATCACCAATACTTGGAACTTCAATATGCTCATCACCACCTGCGAGCTGACGCAGTGCACAAGCATACTTCATCTTTATTTCTTCGGCATGTTGAGTTGGAGTACGCAGAGCCACAGCAATATCATTAGTTATTTGATCGCCAGCAATCGGAATTACTGCTGTATGTTGGATAGCACCATTAGCATACGCTGCTATATCGGTAGTTCCACCACCTATATCTACCAAACACACACCCAATTCTTTTTCATCTTCCTGTAATACCGCGTAACTAGATGCCAATTGACTTAATACCAAATTGTCTACTTCAAGCCCGCAGCGCCTTACACTCTTAATAATGTTTTGGGCAGCACTCACAGCCCCAGTTACCATATGCACTAAGGTTTCTAAGCGTACCCCGGACATACCAACCGGATCTCTAATCCCATCTTGCTCATCAACTATAAATTCTTGCGGCAAAATATGTAATATTCTTTGATCTGAAGGAATTGCGACCGCACGGGCGGCATCGATCACTCGCTCTATGTCCGCATGAGTAACTTCACGCTCCTTTACTCCCACTATTCCCTTTGAATTACGGCTGCGAATATGACTTCCGGAAATACCACAAATCACATTCTGGACTTGGCACCGTGCCATTAACTCAGCTTCTTCTATCGCCCGTTGTATAGATTGTACGGTAGATTCTATATTTACTACAACACCTTTCTTTAAGCCTCGAGCTGGATGTGCTCCAATACCAATGATAACTATGCTACCATCGCTTTGGATCTCGCCCACCATCACTACCACTTTAGAAGTGCCTATATCGAGACCAACTATCAAATTTTTCTCGCCCTTGCGGGACATGCTTTCCCCCTACTTCAAAACACCGCAGTCGATATAACCGAATACTGCACTAGACATACTTGCATTATATACCAAATTTGTATCATATTTTATGGGCATCATCAATACGGATATTTTTTTATCGAGTAAGGGCCGTAAACTAGCACTCATTGCTGCATAACTGCGGCTCGCCAGCGTACAGCAAAACCATTGGTGTAGCGCAAATCCACTTGTTCTACATTTTCTGGCTGTGGTAACCGTGGAAAATAGGTCAAAAATCTATCTATACGGACCTCTAGGTCTTTAGTACCCACAGATAAGTGGGTACCATTAGCTAAATCTATATTCCAAGCCCGTCTATCACTAAGACTCATCTTGACTACTGACAGATTATAAGCACTT
>JXSN01000358.1 GCA_001276605.1 Achromatium sp. WMS2 | reverse complement strand
TTTATCCTGGGGAAATGCGTTTCTTTGAATATCTAATATACCAAACCAATAGAGGATAGGTATATTCTTACCATGGTAAGAAGTTGGGTTTGTTGTTTTACCATCCCTGGTATCTTTAACCCCCTCTCCATCAATGGAGAGGGGGCAGGGGGTGAGGTCTATGCATGTGGTGTAAATCTATAATTGGCGGGATTCACCGCGTTTCTCCCGCCCTACGGGTAAAGATGGCCCTCACTCCGTCATTCCGGCAGGGAGTGCCGGAATCCAGAAGCCAGGGATGAGTAAATCCCAAATGGTGCAATGCCCGTTGGTTATTGCACCTTACCAACTGAAAATATTTTTGATGCGGAGAGTGTGGAGCAGTTGTTGGGGTAATTATTGCCGTTACCTGAGCTTGTCGAAGGCGACGGCAACGGCCCAATTAGGCCCCAAAATCGCTAGGGGGCTGCGCCCCCTAGAACCCCGTAAGGGTAAAAGACTAAAAGCACAAAGGCATACACAGTTCTAGCCCAAAACGCAAGCAACGCGGAAACCCCAATAGCTGCTGGAGCTGCTATGCTCGTCGTTGCCGCGATACGCTGTGCGACAGTTGCCGTCGTTGCTGCTCCAAGAGCCGCCCCGCAATATTCTACGTGACGAATTCCCACTTTCCCAGGCAGAGCCATCGGTAGGAGCACCATTATAGTTATCATGCCAACGATCCTGAGTCCATTCCCACACATTCCCATGTACATCGTATAATCCCCAGGCATTAGGTTGCTTCTGCCCTACCGGATGAGTCTTACTATTAGAATTACCATCATACCAGGCATAATCCCCCAACCTATTGGCATCATCACCAAAGAAATAACGACTAGTGGAACCTGCTCGCGCTGCATATTCCCACTGCGCCTCAGTCGGCAACCGATAATCCTTACCAGTTTGTTGCGATAACCATTTAGTATAGGCTACCGCATCATCCCAAGTTACATTAATAACTGGTCTATTACCCCGACCCCAGCCTCTATCATCAGGCTTAGCCCGTCCCGTGGCCTCACAAAAGGCGTCGTATTCAGCAAAGGTAGTTTCATATTTAGCCATCTGAAAGGCTTTAACTGTCACTCGATGCTGCGGACCTTCATCACTATCCCGTCCCGCCTCCGACTCTGGCGAACCCATCATAAAACTACCGGCTGGAATGGAGACCATCTCCGGCTCAAACGGTAACCGCTGCTCATTGGTAACAACCGGTGCAACCACCTTAGGCTCAACTACCACCTGTGTAGTATTAGGCACCAATACCAGCGGCACATTATCACTACTTACCCCATATGGGGTCTGCAACTTGTTATTTTCCCAGCCCCAATCCGAAACAGCTTGATCCAGATAATTAGCCAAACTATTAAACGTAATCGCTCCTGTACTATCCTTAGCCTTACCTTCTAACCCTCGTAACAAAAAATGGGTAAATACACCATGCTGTAACTTATCATCCTCCCAGCTCACTCCACCAGGTTGAGTCGCAAATAACACCTTAATCCCACCAGTATTTTTTGAAAACCACTGTTGACTAAAAGTAGCACTTTTGACCAAAGTAGTCCTATTCTGCAAATCCATCCCATCCCGACATGCGTCCAGCAACACCAGCAACTGACTGGCTCGGGTTTTCCGCAGCAAATCTAGCACCTCGTCTACTGGCAATCCTTCATTGTTTACCGTCTCAGACGTAACCCCGTACAGAGCCAAATAATCCTGACCATTAGCCCCCTCAAAACCATG
>JXSN01000357.1 GCA_001276605.1 Achromatium sp. WMS2 | reverse complement strand
GTTTTTATTCATAATTAGGTCATAATTTATGAAATTTATTCATGCTGCCGATCTACATCTTGATAGCCCATTGCGCAATCTAGAAGAATACGAAGGCGCTCCCATCAAAGAAATACGTGGTGCTACCAGACAAGCTTTAAAAAATTTAGTAAATTTAGCAATCAAAGAAAGCGCGGGGATACTATCAGATTGATTTGCGGTACAGATAAATAATACTTTAGATAGTACGTAAAGCCATAGTAAAAATCCTAGATTCTAGTGCCTTAGAACAACCGATTTCCATAAAGCCAACGGACATAAAGACCTATTTGGGAAATCCGGTGTTTCGGGATGAACGCCAGTTTGGTGGCCCCGGTGTGGTTATGGGCTTGGCTTGGACCGCTCAAGGTGGGGCTACCTTGAACATCGAGGCTATGCGTAGCCACAGTTTCACACGCGGGTTTAAACTTACCGGTCAACTCGGTGATGTTATGAAAGAATCAGCTGAAATCGCTTACAGCTATGTTTTAGGCCACACCGATGCTTTAGGCATAAGTTCAGATTTTTTCAAAGAGGCCTTTATCCACCTACATGTTCCAGCGGGAGCCACCCCTAAAGACGGCCCTAGTGCTGGTATTACCATGGCTTCTGCTTTGTTATCATTAGCAAAAAATACACCTGTTAGACAGCTTGCTATGACTGGAGAACTTACCCTTACCGGTCAAGTATTTCCCATAGGTGGTGTGCGAGAAAAATTAATTGCGGCCCGGCGGGCAGGAGTTACAGAGATTATTTTACCCGAAGATAATCGTGGTGAGTATGATGAAGTACCAGATCATATTAAAACAGGGCTAAATATTCATTTTGTGAAACAATTTAGCCAAGTTGCAACTATATTGTTTTAGATGACCCATAAAGCTGAGATATCCAGATAATGTTTATAAAGCGCGTTTTAGATGTTATACTAGTTGCATTGGCCATTACGGTGCTATTTTTTCCACTAATCATCATTGCTGTTTTGATACGCCTTAAATTAGGATCTCCGGTTATCTTCTCGCAAATTCGTCCTGGATTACATGGTAAACTGTTTACTGTGTATAAATTTAGGACTATGACAAACGCAAAGGATAGTAATGGTGAATTACTGCCAGATGCGGAACGTCTGACTCACTTTGGTAGTTGGCTACGTGCAACAAGTTTGGACGAATTTCCAGCCCTATTTAATGTGTTAAGAGGTGATATGAGTTTAGTGGGACCTCGTCCCCTACTGGCAGAGTATCTACCCCTATACAGCGAACAGCAGGCTAAAAGGCACGAGGTATTGCCGGGGATCACCGGGTTAGCTCAAATCAGTGGACGTAATACATTGTTATGGGAGGAAAAATTTAATTTGGATCTTTGGTACGTGGAAAACCGATCTTTATGTTTAGATATCAAAATTTTGTTTTTGACCGTTAAAAAAGTTATCATGCGCGACGGTATCAGTGCTCCTGGTGAGGCTACCATGCCAAAATTTAAGGGGACCAATGGGTAGTTCTATCCACATTACCGCATTTATTGCTAAAAATTTGGTCCCAAACCATTTAAAACTGATTATTAACACCAATTATTCATAAAATACTATGACTGATGATTTATCAAATATGAACTACCCATTGGTCCCCTTAAATTTTGGCATGGTAGCCTCACCAGGAGCACTGATACCGTCGCGCATGATAACTTTTTTAACGGTCAAAAACAAAATTTTGATATCTAAACATAAAGATCGGTTTTCCACGTA
>JXSN01000037.1 GCA_001276605.1 Achromatium sp. WMS2 | reverse complement strand
ATAACCGTCTTCCTTGACCTTACCAATTAGTTTATTTAGCTCAGATTTATGCAGTAGTAATTTACGAGTCCTAGTTGGTTCCGGATTGATATGGGGTAAAAAGTTATACGATAAGAGGGCGACAACCAAAGAGCGAGATTGGAATCGCGATAAAGAACGGATTATGAAGGTCAAATAACTTATAGCGCATGCGGCTTACAGCGGATTAAAGTGGTATAGTAACTTCTGGTTATATGCGAAATCAGCGCAAAAGGTGCTAAAATCCTATAGCAGGTCCGATTGAATCTTTGGGCTACAGCGTGAGAACAAGCATAAAGATATTGGTTTTGTGTTCCTTGTACCCAAAATACCTTGCAGTGACTGGTGCAGTTGAGATATGGCTAATTTCCGTCTTGTTTAAGACGGAAACCTTCAGCGGTTGCGGTTACACCGATAATTTTTGGAGTATATCAGTTTAGTGCAAATATGCTATTTGGAATTTAGTATACTACGTAAATATTGGGTAAATTCTGCACCTAATTCTTGATGGGCCATGGCGTATTCGACTGTAGCTTGCAAATAACCAAATTTACTACCACAATCGTAGCGAATACCTTCAAAAGGGTAGGCGATAACTGGTTCATCCTTGAGTAGAGCTGCTATAGCGTCTGTTAGTTGTATTTCACCTCCGGCACCGCGTCCAACTTTAGCTATTTTATTAAATATGGTAGGGGTTAAGATATAACGTCCCACGACGGCTAAATCGGATTTAGCAACTTGGGGATCGGGTTTCTCAACTATAGAAGTGACCCGCAATGTGCCATTGGAATCGGCATTGGCTTCTACAATACCGTAGCGGTTGACTTCATCCCGGGGTACTCTTTGCACAGCTAGCACGCTACATCCAAATTGCTCATAAACCTTTGCCATTTGGGATAGGCAGCTAGGGCCGGGGCACTTTATCAAGTCATCAGCTAAACTCACAGCAAAGGGTTCGTTTTCTACAACTGAGCTGGCACATAGTACAGCATGGCCAAGTCCCAAGGATTCGGCCTGTCGTAGATAAATGCAACTAACATGTTTCGGTACAATATTCCTTACCAATTCCAAAAGCTTGACTTTGCCCTTGAGCTCTAATTCGGCTTCCAGTTCGTAAGCTTTATCGAAATGGTCTGGAATAGCACGTTTATTGCGACCTGTCACAAACACCAGGTTGTACATTCCAGCCGCTTCAGCTTCCTCAGCTGCATATTGGATTAGTGGTTTATCCACTATTGGTAGCATTTCTTTAGGGTTGGCCTTAGTTGCTGGTAAAAAACGGGTTCCTTGGCCAGCCACAGGAAATACTACTTTGCGTATTTTGGGGTTCATTTACTATTTATCTGTTATTGACTTATTAATTTATCTTAAACTCACTAGCAATGCCAATGCCTGCGGGTATAATACGGCGTAATTTTGCTAAATTCTTCTGATATGGTAATATGGACTTCAGGTTGGGCAAACTCAGGCACTTACTGTTTATGGCATGCTGTTTTGCTGATTAGTTCCATGGCAATTTCAATAGCGTAGTTAAGGCTGCCTGCGTTTACTAAACCTGTGCCAGCTAGATGGATAGCCGTGCCGTGATCCACAGATACCCTAATAAATGGTAGGCCCAGGGTAATATTAGCGGCGTTACTGAATCCGATATGTTTGAGTACTGGTAGGCCTTGGTCATGATACATGGTTAGCACTACATCGAACTGTTGCAGATTGTGGGGGGTAAAAGCACTGTCAGCTGACAATGGTCCTATGAGGTTTAATCCTTGAGCCCTAAGTTGCTCTAATACTGGTATTATGACGTCCTGTTCTTCAGTCCCCATGTGTCCATCCTCTCCGGCATGTGGGTTCAAACCGCATACTGCAATCCTTGGTTGCGATATATTAAAATTTGTATATAATCCATTATACAATATGTTTATTACTGCCTTTAAATGTGTTTTTGTTATAGCTGCGCTAATTTTTGCTACTGGTAAATGTGTGGTTACCATGGCTACTCTTAATCCTGGAGTTACTAGCATCATGACAGGTTTAGAATGACTGCGCGCTGCCAACCACTCAGTGTGACCTGTAAACTGGTAGCCAGCTTGATTGATGATGCCTTTGTGCACTGGGCCGGTTACCATGGCATCAAAAATTTTATTCATGCAGCCATTACATGCGATATCTATGGTATTTAGTACGTATTTGGCGTTCTTTGGGTTAAGCTGTCCTGGTATTACCTCAGTATCGATAGGCACATGTAGTATAGTTACACCAGGCTGCATAGGCAAATTTTTTAATGCGTTAATATCATAAAATACCTGGTTAGTATCTTTATTCCAAGGTGCTTTAAGCTGTACAGACCTTTGCTCTAGTAATCTTTGATCGGCTATGATTACAAAATTAGCCTTTATCATATGCGTTTTTAGCATGGTAACCAAATCTATGCCAATCCCAGCAGGTTCACCTGGAGTAATGGCAATCTTCGGCACAAATTGGGATCTGGTGTTGATGTTTGTCACGGGATTGTCGGTTTGTGATTTGGCTGTTAATACTGGTATGGACTAATGATTTAGTGATTGTATATGTAGCCAGTATAGAATAGAATAGCGGAGGTGAATGGTATCGCTAATCATAGCATGGTTATGGAGTATGAATTTACGGTTTAAGACCTATAGTTCTTGGTTATGGGCCAATAGCTACACGTAAGGTAGGGTCTGTGACATAGTGAATCAAAGTTACAGCAAGATTGTGAACATATTATATTTATAGGATCTGTAGGAAATCATGGAAGTTTTGTGCCGTGTTTTTAACTAGACCAGGCAGATCTGCTGCCGAACCTTGCGTAGGTTCGAGCCAGCTTGGCTGTTTAAAACAGTTTGCAGAATTAATGGGCGAGATTTATGGATGCCTAAATCAGACTTAAAAACCGATCAGCAATCCGATCTTAAACGAACTTTTTTGCGTTATTTGCCAGGACGCATTGATGGCATCGAAGATGACTGGTTGGCTATAACTGGCAGGGGTTGGAATCTTGGTAAACTTAAAGATTTAACCCAGCGGGTGCAGGATCTGGCTACAGTTGCGCATAAGTTTAATGCCAGTAAAATTTATGAGTCTATGCACTCTTTGGCCCGGTACCTACAGGCACTGTTGGATAGACAAAAATACCCATCTTCGCTGGAAATAGAGCAAGTAGGGAGGTTAATTAGTCATCTGAAGGCTACGTCTCAAAATAATGAGATACCGAATGAAGACTTTTACCTGGAGATTACGGGAAAAAATTACCCTATATTTTATCTTAGGGGAAAAACTGATTTAGCTCCAGAACTTAAAGCAGCCCTAGATCCCCTGGATTGTTCACTGTTGCGCTTTACCCAATTGACTGATTTAGTTGATAAAGCCAACAAAGTATCGCCAGCGGCCTTGATAGTTGACTCTGAAATGCTACCGCAAGTAACCAAATTCTTGGCGGATACGACGATCTTCCCTAAAAATGTTGCTCCAGTGTTGCTGGTGTTTTCCAGCAGTAGCGATATGGAGGTGCGATTATTGGCCTTAAGATCGGGAGCCCGGGCATTCTTTGCTGCTCCGATTGATGTCAAAAAAGTGGCAGAGCGTGTACATATTTTACTCACACCGGTACAAGAGCCACCGCATAAAGTATTGATTATGGACGATGATCCACCGCAAGCTGAGTTTGCAGCAGCAATATTACGCAAGGGTGGTTTGGAGGTATGTAAGGTTACTGAGCATCCTAAGTTATTGGAGACGATTGAGGATTTTAAACCCGATTTGGTATTGATGGATATGTACATGCCGGATGTTAATGGGATTGAGTTGACCCGAATTATTCGTGAGCAAACGAATATGTCAAGTTTACCGGTGGTGTTTATATCTGGAGAACAAGATGCGGATAAACAGCTAGACGCGATAAGCATAGGTGGTGATGATTTTATTACCAAACCATTTCACCCCCGGCACTTGATGACTATAGTGACCAATAGGATTATTCGGGCGCGTGCGATAACCAATTCACCTCAAAATGGTTTGGAATCTAAGCCTTTAGCCGGCGGTTTGGTAACCAAGCAAGAGTTGCTTAAAAGAGTAAACCAAATCTTGGCCAATGGTCAAGATGGGTTTGCTCATGGTTTAATTTATTTACAAATAAATGATTTAGATAATATAAAGGATGATATAGGGGACAAAAACTCGGCAACAATGCTGGAAACTATAGGTGATATGATTTTAACAGCACTTAGACCCAGTGACCTATGTTCTAATACCGAAGAGTACCAATTTACAGTTCTAGCAACGCGTTCTAACCGCCAGGATCTGATCAAACTTGGTAATGAATTGATAAGTATCATAGCTAATTGGAACTTACCTTTTGCCGGAGTTAAATATAAGTTGAGTGTGAACTCTGGGTTTTGCAATATTGAACCTGCCCCATATGATGTTGCTACTTTGGAACAAATGGCCACTGAAGCTTGTAAACAATCTCAAATCGAGGGGGGTAACTGCTTAATAATTCAGACCAGTAGTAAGGGTGCTAAGTCGGCAATAGATCTTACAACAATATCGCAACAGGACGCTTTAGCGCTCATACAAAGAACTCTCTCGTACAATCATATACAAGTAAATTTGCAACGTTTTGTGAATCCATGGGAACACCAAACAAATTTTTGCCAGATAGACTGGCATCTGGTTATTCCAGAAGTTGGCTCTTTAAAAGCATACAAAGTACTAAACTCTATTAAACAATCTGTGGGGTTGGGGCGCGACATAGACTGTCGTTTAATGTTTAATGTCCTAAATATAATGAGTGATTACCGCCAGACCGGTGATCAAATAAGGTTATTAGTGCGTCAAACTAACGAAACCTTGGCCAGTTTAGAGGCTATAAATTGGTTAAAAGATCAATTGCAGCAACGTTTGTTATCAGGTTCCGGTCTAATAATAGAGTTTGGTTTGATGGATATAATACAGGACGTTAAGCAAGCCCGGGCAATACACGAGAAATTGGCTGCCATGGATATAGGCATGTGCTTTGACCAGTATGGTGCTAATCTTGAAGCTTCATATAAAGTTTTACGCTATTTAAAACCAGAATACGTTAGGATATCAGAGCAATTGCTACAGGCTAAAGCTGAGGATATTGCTTCAATATTGCAGCAAATACACGAAGCTGGGGCTAAGGCTATTTTGCCGTATACCAAAAAACCTCACCTGATAGCATCTGATTGGCAAACAGGCACAGATTTCATCCAGGAAAATGCCCTCTAGGGTGTGTCGACATATGCATTAGAGTAACTACCTAAGCCTAATCATAATGATACTATATGCTAACATGCTTCAGTCAGGCAGTGACCACAATCAAGGGTAACACTATATGCAAGAATGTATATTTTGTAAAATCATATCCGGTGTAATTAAAACTGATTTAATTTACGCAGATGACCACATTGTAGCCTTTAAGGATATTAGCCCACAGGCACCGGTTCACATCCTAATAATACCCAAGTTACATATTTCAACCCTGAACGATACTTCCGCCGAGCATCAAAACCTGCTGGGTCATATAATGCTGGTTGCTAAACAACTAGCTAACAAAGAGGGCATTGCTGAAAGCGGTTACCGCACCATAATGAACTGCAATGCAGATGGGGAACAGAGCGTTTTTCATATCCATCTACACCTTTTGGGAGGAAAACGCTTAGGTGGGCGTTTGGTTAGAAGCTAAAAACCTTTGATCAAAATTGGCAGCATGTATATAGTGACACCGACTATTAGCCCTACCATTAGCACTCCCCATAATTTAAGCATAATATCAACAAAAGCTATCTTTTTGCGTACTTTTTCTGAAATCTTAGTGGCTTTTTGGCCAAGGAAAATATACTCCATAAGTAGTTGCAAATAATTAGCCATCTCTTCTAAGACCATGCGGTCTTCCTCAGTATACTCTTGATTATCATGCTTATTGAGGATTTGAATGGCTCCTATTACCATATTTGTAGTAGAACCTTTTACTGGAATACACAACACACTTTTAGTTACAAAACCAGTATCATGATCTGTAATTTTATGCATTCCAGGTTGTTTATCCATATCGGTGCGAATCTGGTAAATACCAGAAGTGATGACTTCGCCTACCAAAGAACCGCGCTTGGGTACCTCGATTTCTTCAGCATCCAAATCTGTTGCACAAACTAACCACACTTTACCCCGATTAGGATCTTGAATAAAGACACTACAGGACTCAACATTTAGCAATTTTGGTATCAGCTTGACAATGAATTTTAAGATACGTTGTTGGCCATTTTTCCATTGCTTTTGAATATGTTCCTGGGTACCATTTAAATCTTTTAACTCTTGCTCAATATCGTACATGCATTACTCCAAATTAAAGTAATATTTGGTTAAACCACCCGCTAGGTTCCCTGGACTCAACCATCCTTATGAACATCATGGGTATAGGTTGGTATCTAACTATTTCAGGCGAACAGGTCCATATAGTATATTCAATTTATGTAATTATCTACTTTTGATAAAAATATCTAGTTATTATTTAGTTATACCATGGAGCTTGGATGTTGCAGACCAGGTTTCCTAGATCGGTTGCTATCTCTTAGCCCACTGTCTAGGGGATTATCTGATGCTAGGATTGTATAACTATTTCTTAACTTGTACGATATCTGCTGCTTTGGTGATCGGAAATGTCGGAGCGATAGAACGTAAAAGTATCAGATTTAGGGTGGCAAGCCCGCACGTACTGCCTGTTATGGTTGGTATAAGTAGATAATTACCAATTTATAAAATTATGGCTACGTTGTTATATTCCAAGCGTAACCTAATCTGAAACTTGGGAGTAGCTTATTACCTTAAATATGTTTTTATAGTATAGTCATAAATTCTCTGAATTTGGTAAGAAACTAAAATAGTGGAACCAAGGCCTGCTACTAGGAGGTATACCAACTGTGTTGTCTTGGATGATGGAAAATATGCCATTATAACAAATTTATAAATAATGCGGTGAAATAAGTACATACAAAAACTAGCGTAACTAATACTTGAGACGATCCAGTGCTGCTTATTAGAAAAATAGCGCTCGGCTAGCATAAAAACCGTCAATGATCCAATCAGGATTAATGGTATCAAGGATAGAGCCCCGAGGATATCATGCTCGTTACCGTGCTTGGACAGTAGGAAGGCTGGTATTAGGGATAACGCTAACAGCCAAATATTGTTTTGCAAAATTTTCTGTAACAAAGGTTGCCTAGCCACAAAAATGCCAAACACGAAAGGCAAAAAATACATTATTATGCGTAAGTCAATCATATGAATTAAGGATGCGAAGACTATCATGCCAAACATAGATCCGATGGATACGCTCATGAACAGCTTGATTCTATCCGCACAAGTGGTAAAAATTGGGGTAATAGCATAAAACAACATGATCATGGTTATAAACCATAAGGTTAATGGAGCTGGCGGATTAAACATTGATATTAATAAAACAGCATTTATAAACACCGACCATTTTACCATCCCTAACCATAAAAATAGCAATAGTGCTATGACGTATAGGGGATAAATACGTATAAATCTCAGATTATAAAAAGACAGTAGTTTGTTAAGTCGCCATCCAGTATTATAATGTGCGAGTAAATAACCAGAAGTAAAGCTAAAAATTCCCAGTACCACTAAAACTACGCTCTTAGTGTAAATATTGTAGTAAGGGGGCCACTTTATATAATTAAATAGGTGCCAATATCCAACTATGTATAAAACTGAAATGGCTCTCAATAGATCGATGGCATGCTTGCGTTCTGACATGTTTTATTAGAATTACCTATATTTATTGAATTCTTCGTAATTTTATGAGAATAAAATTACCGATTTGTTAATTGCTATCATCATTATGTACCACAGGCACAACACGGCTAAGATACCAGCTATCAGCCGCCACCGCCTAGTGTACCCATACTTAATAGCCACGCTAGCAAGTAAAATATATATCAATATAGCTAGGATTTTAGCTGCCAACCACGGTTGATTGGTGGGATATTGACGAGACATCCAGATCATGGTCACACCACTTACCAATATGATGGAATCGTTAACGTGCGGTAGCACTTTTACCCATAGCTGCTGCATTATATCCGATTCCACGACGGTCAAATACCAACGCCATAAAAATAAAGTACTAGTAACGACAACAGCTGCTATGTGGATGTACTTAACCAACAAAAAATCCATATAATTACTTGTCATGTTTGTAACTTAAACTTATTGGACAACCCTAAACCACTTTGTAGACTATTGCTACTAAAGCTCATATTCTAAGGATTGGTTGCTCAAAATAAATCTTGATGTATGAACTAATAATGTTATTATGAGATCATAACTGCTTATTCTCACGTACCAGTCGCACCGAATATTTATAACTACCGGCAAAATCACTGACACAGCCGCCACCGAAATACACTACCCAAGCCCGACTTAGGCTAGAGCTATATGCCGAATTAGTGGTGGACCAAAATTGCCATAGTGGGGTATTAGGAAAAGCTTGAATATCTATCGTGGGTTTTTGATAGCTACCGTTGCGATTACCAACACCACCGCAACCATATTTCCACGCCTCTTCTTGTGGAGTACCATTGCTACACCAAACCAATGATCTCAACTCTTCTATAGTGGGTAAACGCCAATCTTTATGGCCAGCAAAGGTAGGCCAAGATTGAGAATGGCCACCCAGTATAGAACGCAACGATAAATCCCTAACCTTAGCCGCATTCGCGTCATCCAACGTCATAGTGCTAGCCTCGCCAGTACATGTATTTCCGTCAAAAGTTTGCCCTACACAGCAGCGCTGCCACATTAAATTGTTTTTCCTGTCAATTACCGTACCATTGGGATTAATTATATAACGTCCCTGTGCACTAGCATCTCCTTTGCCTACACCACTAACATTATTGCTTATCAGCGGCAAAATTTTTGCCGCTGCGGCTTCCTTACTTCTTGGTAAATCATCCATATTTGTAGAGTACAAATTGCAGTCAAACAGTCTTTTAAGCGCAATGCGCATGTGCCAACCTTGATAACAGACACCACTGTGAGCAAACTGTATGGTCACCCCGTCAGGTGGAACTTTGGCATGAAAAAATATCATGGGACGCACCCCCATGAGAGCATCCCATGGATTATTGGTAACTGCCTGCTGCATCTTATCTGGAGTCAGAATCATCGAAGACGCCAAAATTTTATGTCCCACCGCATGTTGGACCGATTCCAGACATGCGCGTAATTCTTGCAAATTACCTATACGGCGTGGACGATTTTGAGATATATCTTCTACAATCTGAAGATTAGGAGCATATAAAATTTTATCTGATAGATTTTCAACTCCAGGTTGACTTTGGCGCTCTTGTTTGCTCAACTCTTCCAATACATAATCAAGCTCGTCCCCATGCCAGATTAAGCTGATATACTTGCAAAAATCGTCCGTAGTGCTAACAGGACTAGATAAAGACAGAAAAGAACCTGATTCAATCATAATAATTTCAATATGTAAAATAGCTAAACAAGTAACCAAAATCACTGCTAGTATCTGGCACAACCAAAACAAAAGGTAACTACCTACCGTGCAGATAAGGTGTACCAATTAAGCTAGATAGCTTGACCTGAATGCAGGTAATTACCTAAAATTAGTGCCATGCACGGTGATAGTTGAAAATTATATTTTTGATAATACAAGTTTTATTTATCCTTAGGAAGTTTTCGCAGCAATTTTCTACGAAAAACACCTATGTTTCGAGATTTATTGTTGACGCTTGAAAATTCCACAGAAATAGAACCAATTAAATCATCTTCAGATAATTTTGGTTCAGAACTATTAACTGCGGCTTTCGATTTAAGAGTGTCGACCTCATGCATGTCATGCGTAGTTATCAACAGCGGTTCGGTGTGCACGACAACTGTATCCACAGCAGCAGTGCCCTTAGATGCGTATAATAATCCAATTATCCAGGAAAGAAATCTTTGAATGTCATCTATATAAGTAAAAACTACGGGAATGATCAATAACGAAAGAAAAGTTGATGTTAATAGCCCTCCGATGACCACGATAGCCATAGGCGCTCGAAAGCTAGGTTCAGCACCTAACCCTAAAGCAATAGGCACCATACCGGCTCCCATTGCCACTGTAGTCATAATAATAGGGCGAGCTCGCTTATGACAGGAATCTTCCAATGCCGCAATCCTAGTTATCTGATTCTCATGCAAGAT
Organism: Achromatium sp. WMS2; assembly: GCA_001276605.1. GTDB lineage: Bacteria > Pseudomonadota > Gammaproteobacteria > Chromatiales > Chromatiaceae > WMS2. Next base: position 4,198 of record JXSN01000037.1, on the reverse strand, counting down.
TTTTATAGCATACTCTACGAGTAATATTGAGTTTTTTGTCACTATACCCATAAGCATTAAAATACCAATAACCGAAGGCATGGAAAATGAATTGTTGGTTATCAATAACGCTACGAAAGCACCACCTAATGATAGGGGTAATGCAGCTAATATAGTAAAAGGTTGGAAAAAATCGTGAAATAGCAGAACCAACACTATATAAATACACATTACACCGATAAGCATTGCGGCTCCAAAGTTAGCAAATAAGTCGGCCATACGCTCAGCTTCTCCCGAAACCAGACGCTGTACACCCACTGGTAATCTTTGCAATGACGGGAGTTTATCGACTTCTGCAATTACAGCACCAATTACTCGGCCAGCTAACTCAATATTTAATGTGGCCTGACGTTGCCTATCTAACCGATCGATTTGTGATGGTCCACTAGATAATTCTACCGTTGCAACAGCAGCTAACGGTACCTGACTGCCACCCCTGGTAGCAATAGGCAACTGCTGAATAGCCGTGAGATCATGCCTTAATTCCGGTGCTAAACGTGCTCGAATTGGTATTTGGCGTTGCGGCAAATTCAATTTGGTTAGCATGACTTCGTAATCACCGGCTGTAGCAATACGGACTGTATCTGCCAGCGCTATGGTAGTGATTCCTAAATCAGCTAATCTGGCAAAATTAGGAGTTATGTGAATTTCAGGACGTTGTAAACTAGCATCAGAACTAACGTTACCAACCCCAGGCAAAGTGCGTAAATCCCGCAATACACTGTAGGTAGCATTGTTAAGATTAGTAACGTTATCTCCAGCTAAAACTACCTGCAAACGTTCACCTGAAGATCCAGCTACCACGGAAACACGAACCCCAGCCAGCACTTTTAATTGAGAGCGTATTTTTTGCTCTACCTGATTTTGAGTTAAATGCCGTTGTTTTCTGTATACCAAAGTAACAGTTAAAGTAGCCTTACGTACGTCACCGGCCCCACTCATTCCCAATGGGCCGCCTGTACCAGCAGCAGTACCGATAGCCGCAAATACCTGGATTACTTCAGGAATATCTTTTAAAATATCGGTTGTTTGTTCAACTACTTGCCTGGTATCTTCTAGGGTACTACCAGGTTGTAATTCCAAGCTAATTACAGATTGACTACGATCAGCCGCTGGAACAAAACCTTTGGGTAATAAAGGCAATAATTGTAACGATCCAATAAAAAAAGCAATGGCGACCAGTATAGTTACAAAGCGATGACGTAAGCACCACAGCACTACAGCCAAGTATCTTCGCATAATTTTGCTATCTCCATGTTTACCAACATGTTGACGCATAAAATATGCAGCCATCATTGGGGTTAATAATCGAGCTACCAATAGGGATGCTAGCACCGCCACTGCTGCGGTGATCCCAAAGGGGCGAAAAAATTTACCTGGAATACCTCCCATAAATGCTGTAGGCAAAAATACCGCGATTAGCGTAAATGTAGTGGCTATTACCGCTAATCCTATCTCATCGGCAGCTTCCATAGCAGCCACATAAGGTGTTTTACCCATATTTAAGTGGCGTGCGATATTTTCTACCTCCACTATGGCATCATCCACTAGGATACCAACTACCAATGCCATAGCTAATAATGTCAAGGTATTGAGGGTAAATCCAGCCCAATACATAATCAAAAAAGTTGGAATTATTGATAACGGTAGTGCTGTAGCAGATATTATTGTGGCACGCCAGTCGCGTAAAAACCAGAATACGACTAGTACAGCCAAGACCGCGCCCTCGTACAGCAAATCCATTGAACCTTCATAGTTATCTTCTACCTGGGCTACGGTATCAAATGCTTCCTCAATCCTTATTTGTGGATGCATAGTTTGAAATTTGCTAATAGCCGCCCGCACATCTCTAGCTACAGTTACTTCACTAGCCCCCTTGATGCGGGTAATATCAAAGCCAATTACTGGTTTATTATCCAGCAACGCGATAGTACTGCGTTCAGCGATGGTATCGCGCACAGTTGCAATATCGGATATTTTAACAATACGGCCATCTGCTAAGGACAAATCCAATTCAGCAATACCCTTAGCATCACTTACTGTCCCCAGAATTCTAAATGATTGGATCCCTCCGCCCAAATCACCGCGTCCTCCCGACGCCTCACGTTGGATTTGTCGTAGTCTAGTAGCAATATCAGTGGCAGTAACCCCTAGGGCAGTCATTCGGGTTGGATCCAAATCTACTTGAATTTCCCTATTTACACCTCCCACACGGGTAAATTTACCAACATTGCGTACCGCCAACATTGCCTTACTTAAATTGTTGTCTACAAACCAGGATAAATCAACTTCATCCATACCACTAGCTTGTACCACAAATGTCAAGATAGGCATCCCGCCCGTGGTTACTTTGGAAATTATGGGTGGATTTAATTCCTGTGGTAATTGAGAACGAATGCTATCAACACCATTACGGACTTCATTGAGAGCAATTTCAGAATCTTTATCAATATCAAACTCCACTACGATTCTAGCCATGCCATCGGTTATAGTGGTACGGATATGTTGAACCCCACCCAGCGAAGCCACTTGATCCTCAATCTTTCTAGCAACTTCAGTCTCTAACTGGTTGGGTGCCGCCCCTTCCAAGGTTGCCGTAATAATGATCGTTGGTAAATCTATATCGGGAAAATTCTGCACTCCCATAGAGCGAAAACTTTGTACTCCGAGGAAAGTTAGGAGACCAAATAGTAGCAGAGAAGGGACTGGGTTTTTAATTGACCATGAGGATGCGTTCATTAACTACCTACATGCATTATTGCATTAAACTAACTTTGTCACCATTTTCTAAAAATGCACCACCGGCCAGCACGATATCAGCATCAGGATCTACATCGCTTATTATTTCCACTAAATCCTTTTGCAACCGCCCTGTAACAACCTTAATTTGACGTACAGTATGATTATCATTCACAATGAATACGTAGCTAAACCCGTCCCGCACTATAACTGCGGAAGTTGGTAAAACCGTAGCCTTAGTACTATTGCTAGTTATTATTCCACGAGCAAACATGCCTGCCTTAGCCGGGCTATCAACTGGCAAATCAACATAAACTAACCCCATACGGGTCTTAGGGTCAAGGGTAGGTGCTAATAGGCGAACTTTGCCAGTCAAGATTTGTCCACTCGGTAATTCCACACTTGCTACCTGCCGCAACTGAATGTGAGCCAATTGTTGTGCAGTGACTTCAGCCCGCCACTCGATTCGGCTTTGCCGTACCAAGCGAAATAATTCTGTACCCATTTGTACCACAGAACCCAACATAGCGCTGCGACTTGCCACTATACCATCGTCTACTGCTACAACAGTAGTTTTTTCCAAACGTATTTGTTCATTAAGTAAAGCAGCTTTGGCCGCTTCAACGGCTGCTGCAGCGCGATCCTGGGCAATGTTGTATTGCTCAACTTGTTGCTCAGACAGGGCTCCCCGCGCACGTTTGGCCCGAGCGGCGTCGGAACGAGCCTGGGCTAACCCAGCTTGAGCTTGGGCTAGTTCAGCACGCCGTTGAGCCAGTGTTGCTTCCACGGTTTCTTTGGCTAGGCGTGCTAAAATTTGTCCTTTTTTCACCATATAGCCAACATCGACTAAAATCTCAGCAATGCGTAAACCACTAGTTTCAGAGGCTATCACAGCCTCTTGCCATGGGTATAATCCGCCGTTAGCGGTGATCGTAACCGGCCATAACACCGTACCAATTTGAGTTGTTTTGACTGTGAGCGCTGGTTGTGGAGTTACCTTGGTTGCCTGGTTAGCTTGAGCCTGAATTAGCAATGTTAAGGTCATATTCAGTATCACGTTCACTAGCAGAACAAAGAGCACACGACTTTGTATTGTATACATATTTGATTATTTGATGTTTTGTAATCAAGGTTAAAGCTAGATTGAGTAGAGTCTTTGTTTTTAAACCAAAATTATTGTTTTTAAAAGCAAAACTTGCGTTGATCGCTCACACGCACCAGCGTAAAACCACGGGCGAGGAACACTTTACTTTTACCTTTTCCACTTTCGAGGGGGGAAACGCATCTGGAGACGCTCCGGCGTCTCCCACCACCGCAGCAGCTTACATACCACATAGTCATAAGTTGCCATACAATCCTAGACTTAAGTGTTAAAACACAATCCCAATCAAGAGTATATGTGGTACAAATAGCTAATCAC
>JXSN01000356.1 GCA_001276605.1 Achromatium sp. WMS2 | reverse complement strand
CTCAAGCCTCAAGATGGGACGTTAGCTCAGCGGTTAGAGCAGGGGACTCATAATCCCTTGGTCCGGGGTTCAAATCCCTGACGTCCCACAACTCCATAAGAGTAGACACCATCTCACCAAGCATCTCCGGCAGATGCGGCATCAGCTGTGTCAGACTATTGCACCTTCATCCCACGCCTACATTACAAAATTGCCAGCAAAACCGCGGTTTATTATGGCACTGACAGATTATTGGGCTTGAGGCAGTCCGCACCCACCCATCATCCACCAAAGCTAAATGGTACAAATTACTGTGGAGTTATTAGAATTTACGTACGCAATCTCCCCCTACGTAAACAGCGTTATCACCAGCATCTACGCAAAATTTTACTATCTCCTTAATATCTTTCGTTCCAGCATCATACAGGCCCCAGATTGGGTCTCTTGGTTACTGGTAGTAGGCCTGGTTTTAGCTGGTCTCGGCCTAATGTGGCAAGGCCTGGCCCGCCGTTCCCTACTGGTTAAGCTCGATGCCCTCGACCTAGACCCTGATAACCCACTACACCTTAGTGGTCGTGACAAAGACCTGGATGCCCTAGTAGCTGCGACGGTATTTCGACCCCTAGTATTCCTGGAAGGCGAAGCTGGAGTAGGCAAAACAGCCCTCATAAAATCTGGGTTAATTCCCAAATTACAACAATCGGTTCCAGATTCAGGCCTCATACCCTTATACATAAATTGCTATCCCGAAGATTGGGACCAGGGCCTATACCAAAGATTAACCCTAGCAATTTGGTATGAAATAACAACCTTACACCTGCACAAACTGCAACTGCAATCCTTTGCTGAACTAGAGGCTTGGCTCGCTGAGCGTCCAGAAGACCAGGGAATTTTACAACATCTACAACACGCTTTGGGCCAGCGCTTACTAATCATTTTTGATCAATTTGAAGACTACCTAACCATCCAACATCAACACTTTATAATAGATGGCCGTTGGCTTACCAATAAAGAGCTGATATCTACGAATCAATTCTGGCGCGAGGTTAACGAAGAATTAGAACGCAAAACTATACACTGCCTGTTTGTAACCAGGCGGCGTTGGACCATGGCCCTAGATGCCCTTAGATTTCGCCCACCAGTGCTACGTACCCTGAGCCTGGTTGCTGCCGACGCCATAGGAGACTTGCTCACCAAGTTGACGGCGCCCCAAACCCTGGATGCAAGCAAACAACAAGTAATAATTTCCCACCCTAATGCTGGCTGGATTGCATTGCGCGATCTCTTAATCCAAGATTTAACCAACCAAGGTCGCATTCTACCAATCCATGCCCGCGTGGCCTTCAAAGGTCTAACGATCCTTTCAGAGCTATCCATCGGTACCTACGAAGTAATAGGCCGTCTGGAGGGCTTGGAACGGGAATACATTCACACCTCAATGGCGCAAGCAGCTAAAGCTGCTAGAATTTCTATAGCACAAGTGCGCAACATCCTGATGACCATGGTGGACGAGACCGTCCCCCTCATGGCCAAGGCTAAAACTGCAAGTACCGGCAGAATTAGCACCCTTACCAAGATTGATCTAAAACGTGTGCAACGAGCACTGCTTGCTCTTACCCAAAGTGGTCTAGTGCGTTCTGGCCTCCTTGATCCTCAAACCGAAAGTCAATGCTCCTGGACCCTACACCATGACTACCTGGCCCGTTTAATTATAACAACTCACCGCTACGCAGCTCGCTGGCAACGCTTTTTGCAAGCTAGAAGCCATACTTTTTATACAGTT
>JXSN01000355.1 GCA_001276605.1 Achromatium sp. WMS2 | reverse complement strand
GTTCAGCTAAGCCCGCAGCAACAATATTTTTTGCCACATAGCGCCCTGCATAGGCCGCGGAGCGATCGACCTTAGACGGATCTTTACCGGAAAAAGCCCCCCCACCGTGCCGAGCCGCACCACCGTAGGTGTCAACGATAATCTTACGGCCGGTTAGACCACAATCGCCAACTGGGCCTCCAATTACAAAGTTACCCGTCGGATTAATGTGGATTTTATCTTTGGGACAACGCTCTAGCCATTCCTTGGGCAATATGGGCTGTATGATGTTTTCCATTACTGCTGCTTGCAGTTCGGAATATCCTATATCTGGAGCATGTTGCGTAGATAACACAACTGCTTCGATACCCGTGACCTTACCAGCCTCATAGCGTAAAGTAACCTGACTTTTGGCGTCTGGTCGTAACCATGGCAAAATATTAGCTTTACGCACTTCAGCTTGGCGTTGTACCAAGCGATGAGCATAGGTGATAGGTGCTGGCATCAATACATCAGTTTCATTAGTTGCATAACCAAACATCATGCCCTGATCACCAGCACCCTGCTCTTCTGGACTTTTACGATCTACACCTTGGGCAATGTCTGAAGATTGCTTACCTAATAGTGACATAACTGCGCAAGTAGCGCCATCAAAACCTATAGTAGAACTATTATAACCTATGTCACAGACCACTTTACGTACTAAAGCATCTAGATCGATGTTGGCATTAGTGGTAACTTCACCAGCTACAATAACAGCCCCAGTCTTAATCATGGTTTCGCAACCGACCCGGGCTAATTGAGGGTGCGGATCATTGGTTAAAATAGCATCTAGTACAGCATCCGATATTTGATCCGCCATTTTGTCGGGATGACCTTCGGACACTGACTCCGAAGTAAAAATAAAACTTTCAGACATAATTCTACACTCGAAATAAATTTATAGGAATACAAATTAAGGCCGTGGCAAAGTTACTCCAAATTGCCCTTGATATTTACCAATGCGATCCGCATAAGACACGGCACATATCTCATCAGACTCAAAAAATAGTAATTGCGCAATTCCCTCGTTGGCGTAAATTTTAGCCGGCAAAGGACTAGTGTTGGAAATTTCTATGGTTAAATATCCATGCCAAGCAGGCTCTAAAGGCGTAACATTCACTACGATAGCACAGCGTGCATAGGTTGACTTGCCAACACAAATAGCTAACACATTGTTAGGAATGCGAAAATATTCCACAGTGCGTGCCAAGGCGAAAGAATTCGGGGGAATTATACACACATCACCGGTAAAATCGACAAAACTTTGGTCACTGAAAGCCTTGGGATCAACGATGACAGAATTGACATTGGTAAAAATCTTAAACTCATTAGCACATCTAATATCGTAGCCATAGCTAGATAAACCGTAGGATACAAGCTTTTGAGCTCCAGATTCGCGTACTTGGGTAGCCACAAAAGGCTCGATCATCCCATGCTGCTCAGCTAATCGGCGAATCCAGTGGTCCGATTTAATACTCATCAGAAGTTGAGATCATAAGTCATAGATAAAATAAAAGCCCGCTGCTAACGGGCTTCAATTCACATTAAATAAGGAAAAACTGGTGGAGGCCCAGTTGGCGATTGTGGTCTAACCGGCCGTAAGATTATCGTTGACACCTACGGTGGTGCGGCTCGGCACGGTGGGGGGGCTTTTTCCGGTAAAGATCCGTCTAAGGTCGATCGCTCCGCGGCCTATGCAGGGCGCTATGTGGCAAAAAATATTGTTGCTGCGGGCTTAGCTGAAC
>JXSN01000354.1 GCA_001276605.1 Achromatium sp. WMS2 | reverse complement strand
ATTGTAAAATATCAATCACTCTTCACAATTCATGAATCACCGACCATGTAAGACTCAAATTCCAATGTCACTGACCCCATATGTGCTCCAAATATATTCTGAAAATAAGTTCCCCAACAGGTAGGCAAAACTTGTGCTGGTACCTGCTGGTATTACCAGCACCCATAACAGGTACAAATTGGGTTAATATTCACTGAAAATTACTATTTATTTGTGAGATTACAGCATAAAAGTGATAACACTACCCCTAATTTTTATATAAAATATAAAAAATATTTTTTTATTCTCACAGAAAAAATAATCTTGTACTGTGAAGTATTTTAAGAGAATATAGTGAATAATAATGTATGCAAATATTAGAAAAAACAATCAAAAACACAATTTATTGGTGAAATTACTGTATAAAAGTGATAACCCTAACCCTAAATTTTATAGAAAATATAAGAATTATTTTTTATTTACATATAAAAAATATTTCTGTTCTTGGAAGTATTTTAAGACTATATAGTAAGGTATATGTATAATAATGTATGAAAATATAAGAAAAAACAATCAAAAACACAATTTTGGTGAAACTACTGCATAAAAATAGTAACCCTAACCCTAATTTTAACAATAAAAGTAAAATAATTTTTTTTATACCCATAACAAAAATATTACCCTTTTTGGATCGATTTTAAGGCTATACAGAAGGATATATGTATAAAAATGTGTGAAAATTAAAGGAAAACCCCTAATTTTTTACAATTAGTCACTTTATTATATTTTTTAGGTACCTTCCAGTATGTTGCAAAAAAATATATCTCTTATTTAGACCATTTGTGCACACTTTGCATAAAAATTAGTGAGAAAATCAGCCAGGTGCTATTTTCCACTCAGCCACATCATGGGTACATATTTTGCTCGGGGGGGTCTTAAAATGAAGCACAGAATCAAGTACAACAATTCAACAAATAACACTTGAGCATATCCTGTTGATTAAACAAATACAACATACAACAACAACAACAACAACAACAACAGACAAATTTACCTACATTGAAAGAAAAAATGATTACCTGGGGGAAGTGTACAAAATTTATAATTAAGGGTTCATGTCCCAATTGTAGCTCACAAACCCTCACAGGGGTGGGTAGATAGCACTGTAAATTAGGTTTGTTTTATGTATTATCCAACAGTCTCTATGTTTTTTCCAGTATTGATTCATCCATTAACCAAAGAGAGTAATATTAGTGGATATTTTTTCGTTTGAGAGGATTTATTTTGGTTTACTAGTAAGTAAAAATAAGTTCATTGATTGTTTGCTGAAAATTTTCAATACTTATAACTGTTCACTAACAAACCTTGTAAAAGTATTATCTATATTTTACTACTTAAAAATTCACAAATTATTTGTTAGAAAAGGTTCTTAATAATTAATGATTGTTGATATCTGATTCTTTTACTATTTTACATGGAAATTATATAATTCCAAAAACCATGAAAGGACAGTATTCTTTTAAAGGTGAATGTTAAGTACTTATCTTGGTTTACAGATGTACCATGTTGTGGATGTTCCATATACTTATATACTACATCCAATTTTACTTACCAATTTGTACCTGTTATGGGTGCTGGTAATACCAGCAGGTACCAGCACAAGTTTTGCCTACCTGTTGGGGAACTTATTTTCAGAATATATTTGGAGCACATATGGGGTCAGTGACATTGGAATTTGAGTCTTACATGGTCGGTGATTCATGAATTGTGAAGAGTGATTGATATTTTACAAT
>JXSN01000353.1 GCA_001276605.1 Achromatium sp. WMS2 | reverse complement strand
TTCAAGGTAAACATCGAGCAATTCTTTTGTCAGTTTATCGTGAATGCCTGAAAACTTGACTGGCGAATATGTGCCTTTGGGCTGGGCAATACCACCATCCCAGAAGTCGTTTAGGCTTAAATCGGCTCTTGGTTTGAAGCCGTCAATAATGCTAAATATTTTTGCAGTTGTTTGTGCGGGGTTACGGAAAAGACGTAAGCCGTCCTGGATTTTCAGAACATCAAAACTTGCGCCAGCTTTTACAAGGCGGTCTCTTGTTGTTTGCAAAGCGTTTATGCCTATGTCACAGGCTATGAATTTTCTGTCCAAGTCGTTTGCAACTTTGGCGGTAGTGCCAGAACCAGAGAAGAAGTCGGCGATTATCATGCCTTGGTCAGAAGAAGCTTTGATTATTCTATTAAGTAATGCTTCTGGTTTTTGGGTAGCATAATCTTGTATTTCAGGTGAATTAACAACAGTTTGGAAACTTGCAATGTCAACCCATACATCTGATACAGGTATGCCTTTTGCTTCGTCTAAATAAATATTTCGTTCTTTTGTAATTGGTTTGTAAAGTCGCCCATTTTCATCTTCTTTAAATCTCTTTAGTTGTTTTTCATCATAAGGTAAAAAAGGTTTATTAAAAATTACATCATCACCTGCGGAATAATAATAAATAGTATCATGTCCTCTAACATAATTATTTACTAAACTTTTATAACCCGAAACACCTTTTAGTGTCCAGATTAACTCTCGCCTAAAGTTTTCCTCACCAAAAACCTCATCAAGCATTATCTTTACATAATGACCTATTGTTGAATCCAAATGCACATATATACTTCCCGCTTCACTCATTACATCTTTTATGGCAAGAAGCCTCTCATACAACCAATTCAGATAATCCTCTTTTTGCCATATATCACCGTACATCACTTCTTCACCAATAGTATTATCTTCCGCTTCAATTTCTGATTTACCGTCGTTTCGCAGATAAATCTTTTTCGCATAATTCGCACCGCTCGCAAAAGGCGGGTCAATATAAACAAGGTCAACCTTGATATTCTGCTGTTTCAAATAAGCACAAGCAGATAGACAATCACCTTGAATAAGCAGGTTTCTAAAATCAGAATTTAGGTCTGTTTCTTGATCAAATAAAGATTGTTCCTTCGCTTTCGTGTTCCTTACCTCTTCAAGCAGTTCTGTTTCAAAAACATCAATCTTATCGGGAAATCGTCTGCCCTGAAAATTAAGAAGTGCCTGTCCTTTTGCCGGTGTGATATTATACTGTTTCGGTGTTGTCATAATTAAAAATTCTTTAATAACTGCTTGAATGTATCAAGGTGTTTCGTAAAATCATTTTCACCTTCATCTACAAAGCAGTGATAACTGAAATGATTGTTATATTTTAAAAACTCATCTTTTACAAACTTTTCCTTTGCTCTGAACTCATCGTTGTAATAGGGTTTACCTTTAGTCTCAATGATAATGGCTTTTTCAATGGGGATTATCTGCCCCTTTTTGTATTTCTTCTTCTCTTTTCTTCGTAAAATCAAAAAGTCTGGTGTGTATCTCCCCCTCGGTGTCTGTATCCAAAAGGTGTAACTTATAAGTTTATGCCGAAAATATCACAGCGTGATTATCTGGGCAACAGGGGCTACGGTAAACATCCTAAATATATGGAAGATGATTTTTTTGGCGAAGATACCAACTGCGACCCGCAGGATATAAGCTATAATTACATCCCCTATAAAATGGACAGCACTTTTGAGCAAAACGCTCTTGCCGAAATGCTGA
>JXSN01000352.1 GCA_001276605.1 Achromatium sp. WMS2 | reverse complement strand
GGCGTACAAATTTGTGCTCTTGCTCCACAGTGTTTCTAATGGTTTCGCGATAAGAAACTTGGGGGGCACCAACATTGGCTTCGACCTTGAATTCGCGCCGCATCCGATCGACAATGATGTCTAAATGCAATTCGCCCATACCCGAGATTATGGTCTGTCCAGTTTCCTCATCGGTGTGCACTTTGAAGGATGGATCTTCTTGAGCTAGCTTGGAGAGGGCGAAGCCCATTTTTTCCTGATCGCCTTTGGTTTTGGGTTCCACAGCTACGGAAATTACTGGATCGGGAAAGTCCATGCGTTCTAGTGTGATGATTTTATTCATATCACACAGGGTATCGCCAGTAGTTACGTCTTTTAAACCTACTGCGGCGGCAATATCCCCCGCGAGTACATCTTTGATGTCAACACGGTTGTTGGCATGCATCTGTAGGATGCGTCCAATGCGTTCCTTTTTGCCCTTGACTGGGTTGTAAACTGGGTCTCCAGATTTTAGGTGTCCGGAATAAACCCGGAAAAAGGTTAGGGTTCCGACGTAGGGGTCGCTGGCGATCTTAAATGCTAGGGCTGAGAATGGTTCGTCATCACTAGGGTGGCGTTCGGCTTCAGTCTCGCCATCTTCTAATACTCCCTTGATGGCTGGGACATCAGGTGGGGCCGGTAAGTAGTAGATTACCGCGTCTAGGACGGCTTGCACGCCTTTATTTTTGAATGCGGACCCGCATAAAATGGGGACGATCTCATTTTTTAAAGTTCGCGCCCGTAGGCCGGCTCTGATTTCTTCTTCGCTAAGTTCGGAACCTTCAAGGTATTTTTCCATTAGGGCGTCGCTGCCTTCAGCGGCAGCCTCAATCATCTTGTCGCGCCAATGGTTGCAGGTGTCGAGCAAATCGTCCGGTATAGCTTGGGCTTGGTAGGTCATGCCTTTGTCATCTTCGTTCCAGATGATTGCTTGCATGCGGACTAGGTCAACTATGCCCTGGTAGTGTTCTTCAGCGCCGATGGGAACTTGAATTGGTACCCCGTTGCTGCCAAGCCGTTGTTTGATTTGCTCAACTACGCGGAAAAAGTTGGCACCCATGCGGTCCATTTTGTTAACAAAGGCGATGCGTGGAACTCCGTATTTGTTGGCTTGACGCCATACAGTTTCCGATTGGGGTTCGACGCCGCCAACGGCACAAAACAGGGCGCAGGCGCCGTCCAGGACTCGCAGGGAGCGTTCCACTTCGATGGTAAAGTCTACGTGTCCTGGGGTATCGATGATGTTGATGCGGTGTTCCGGAAACTGCCGGTCCATTCCACTCCAGAAACAGGTGGTAGCAGCGGAGGTTATGGTAATACCGCGCTCTTGTTCTTGCTCCATCCAATCCATGGTAGCAGCCCCGTCATGTACCTCACCTATTTTGTGAGATACGCCGGTGTAATAGAGAACACGTTCGGTAGTCGTGGTTTTGCCCGCATCTATGTGGGCCATGATACCAAGATTTCGATAGCGTTCTATGGGTGTTTTGCGTGCCACAGCCGACGTTTCCGTTACAAGTTAATTTGATAGCAAAATAAATATGCAGGTTGGGTTAGGTTGAATTATTACCACCGATAGTGCACACCGATGAGGAAACTGGACAGACCATAATCTCGGGTATGGGCGAATTGCATTTAGACATCATTGTCGATCGGATGCGGCGCGAATTCAAGGTCGAAGCCAATGTTGGTGCCCCCCAAGTTTCTTATCGCGAAACCATTAGAAACACTGTGGAGCAAGAGCACAAATTTGTACGCC
>JXSN01000351.1 GCA_001276605.1 Achromatium sp. WMS2 | reverse complement strand
TAGCTATTTTAAACTTGATTCTTTACCACCTAAAGAATGGATTGGGCAGACGGAGCGCTTGTTGATTGGTTATCCAGAAAAAAGTGAAATATTTTTCTTGTATAAGCCGTTGTTGGACAAAAATGTGGGGGGTAACTCGGAATTTTATCGTTTACCCAAGCGCTCGGGTTATGAGGATTTTGATGTAGTTTTATTGAGATTTTTTGTTAACTACCGTGAGGTAGATATCCTGGTTGTTTCTAAAGAAATTAGGGACAATGCAGTATTGGATAGAAATGCTCTAAATTCGCATTTTGAAGCACTACGCAGCTATGCGGAAACAGTTGGAAATTTTGTAGCCAATAACGTGATATACCTGTGGCGTTATTCCTGCTGGATTGGTGAGGATTTTGACCATAAGTTGATAGATGATTTTGCCGAAGCCTTCCTAAGTGATCGTACAGTAAGACCGGTTAATCAGGCCTTGGTCAGCAGTGAAAAAGGTTTCGTTTTTATCATCAGCAAGCCATACCACTATTCTTTGTACGAACGTTATCTTTTGATGTATGGGTTGTTGCTGGCATATCAGATTAGTTTAGAGATATTTATCAACGATTTGGCATTTTTTACTATTGAGAATGTGGAATCTTTGGAGCAATTGCGTAAGGAATGTGCACAATTTAATGCTATCTTCTATTTTACTAATCCAGTTAAGCCAGGTAATAGTAACTTGCGGCCGTCCTGGAATAAGTTAATGTTACCATTTACCATGGAAACATTAACCGCAGAATTAATGGATCAATTGGAGGCTATAACCCAGATATACCATATAGAACAGGAGCAAAAGCGCCGCGAAAAGAGATTACAGGATGAGCGAGAGCGTAATCTCCGGGAAGAACTAGCCAAACGGCAAGAGGAGCAGAAGCAGCTCCGTCAGGATACGTTTAATTTTTGGCTATCCATGGTTGGTGTAGTGTTAACAGCTTTAACGATTATTGAGATTACCCCCGGGGATATAGCAAATTTCTTCCATGAATGGGCTAATTTGTTTTATGGCATATTTTTTTGAGGACCTTGCCACCATACAGGGAAATGTTTAGAATCCTAATAGTTCAGACTGTATGGGAGAAGCAACCATTGCGTTTTATATGATTACAAACTTTCCAGTGCTGAGCAAGTTTTTAGCCAAAACTATGGCATCGTCTTGGCCGTTGGCATTTTGGTAATAGCCACGACGAATACCCACTTCATTGAAGCCTTCTTGACGATACAATGTTATAGCATTGGTATTGGAGACCATAACTTCAAGGAAGGCCATGTCGGCGTGATGATCAATGCCCAGTTGTAGTAAATGCCGCAGCATATTACGCCCTAAACCTTGACCCTGCCACGATGGATGTGTGCATAAGTTTAAGATATTACACTCGCCAGCACCGACCGACATGATGCCGTGGCCAACTATATGACAATCTACCTGCCAGAGCCAACAAATGTAGTTGGCGCGTAGACAGTCTTGTAATATCTTGCGCGACCAGGGATAAATATGGGCCGTACTCTCTACAGTTGCTACGGCGTGTAGGTCGATTTCGGTCATTGGTCTTAAACATGGCTTAGAGCTACACAAAATCCTCATAACCCGAGCGCTTGGGTAAACGATAAAATTCCGAGTTACCCCCCACATTTTTGTCCAACAACGGCTTATACAAGAAAAATATTTCACTTTTTTCTGGATAACCAATCAACAAGCGCTCCGTCTGCCCAATCCATTCTTTAGGTGGTAAAGAATCAAGTTTAAAATAGCTA
>JXSN01000350.1 GCA_001276605.1 Achromatium sp. WMS2 | reverse complement strand
AACAAGGCTGATGTATTAGGATATAGAATACCAGATACTAACCAGCCGCCTACCCAATAAACCTAGTATAATATTAGGTTTTAATCTTTAGTTTAAATCAGGCTACGTACAACCATGTTTGCATTACAAGACAACGCTCTAATCCGTCAAGCTTGTTGGATAGATGGATCCTGGATCCAAGCAAATACTGGCGCAGTGCGCCCGGTAATCAATCCGGCAACTGGCGATAATCTAGCACAAGTACCAGATTGTACGGGCCTCGAAACTCAAACCGCCATTGCAGCTGCGGCTGCGGCTTTACCCCAATGGCGTCACACAACTTCCGTAGAACGTGCTAAAATCCTAAATACTTGGTGCCAACTGATGCTCCAACATCAAGAGGATTTAGCACGAATTATGACCTTAGAGCAAGGGAAACCTCTAGCCGAAGCCCGTGCTGAAATTAAGTATGCAGCAAATTTTCTGGAATGGTTTGCGGAAGAGGCTAAACGCATTTATGGCGATATCATCCCCTCTCCAAATCCTAATCGCAGAATTCTGGTGCTAAAAGAGCCAGTAGGTGTGTGTGCTGCGATAACTCCGTGGAATTTTCCAGCTGCTATGCTTACCCGCAAGGCCGGCGCCGCGTTGGCAGCCGGTTGTACCATGGTGGCCAAACCTGCTGAACAAACGCCTCTTTCCGCTTTGGCTTTAGGGGTATTAGCCGAACGCGCTGGTTTACCTGCGGGAGTGCTCAATATTGTTACTGGTAATCCCAAGGCCATAGGCGAGGAACTCACCAGTAATCCACTAGTTCGCAAGTTATCCTTTACTGGCTCCACCGAAGTTGGTAAATTACTGATGTCTCAATGTGCGACCACGGTTAAACGCTTATCCTTAGAACTCGGTGGTAATGCTCCATTTATAGTCTTTGATGATGCGGACCTGGACGCCGCTGTATCCGGTGCTATAGCATCTAAATACCGTAATTCTGGGCAAACTTGTGTTTGTGCTAATCGCTTCCTGGCACAAGCGGGAATTTACGATGCTTTTGCTGATAAATTAACACAAGCTGCACAGAATCTCAAAGTGGGTAATGGTTTAGAACCGGATGTCCAGCAAGGTCCTCTTATTGATCAACAGGCCCTACTTAAGATAGAGTCTATAGTAGTCGACGCCATATCTTTAGGCGCCAAAGTAACTAGTGGCGGTAACAAACATATTTTGGGGCATAATTTTTATCAACCTACTGTACTAACCAATGTTTCCGCTAATATGCGGTTAGCTACAGAAGAGATATTCGGTCCTATTGCCCCGATTTTTAAATTCAAGGACGAAATTGAGGCAATTCGGCTGGCTAATGCTACTGATTATGGACTGGCCGCATATTTCTATGCACGTGACTTAACTAAGGTGTGGAAGGTAGCCGAGGCCTTAGAATATGGTATGATTGGTATCAACACAGGCCTGATCTCTAATGAAGTAGCACCGTTCGGTGGGATCAAACAATCTGGCTTTGGCCGAGAGGGATCGCGCTACGGGATTGACGAGTATCTGACGATTAAGTACCTAAATCTCGGACCTGTCTAAACACGCTAATATCGTTTAATTATGAATTATTATTTGAGCCATCCATGCAAATTTTGCAAGAGGTTCTGACTTGCTGTTTACCAAGATGGTTGCGCGCTTCTGGAGTATAGGTGATATAGATCCAGCTATCAACATTGCTAACACCAGTATTCCAAGCGTAACGTTGATAAGCAAACTCAGATTTGTAACTTGCCGGCGCAGATTAGGTGGTAAC
>JXSN01000349.1 GCA_001276605.1 Achromatium sp. WMS2 | reverse complement strand
TGCTGAGGCAGTAGTGGGCAATTGGATTGGGCTGGTATATCAGGTAACAAGCCACGATTTACATAATTCTTTTGCAGATGGTATAGACCACGACAATCCTTTAGGTTTGAGCAAAGTTAGGCGCATCTCTTGTTGTAATAAAAAAACATGCAAATTGATAAATCAAAATTTTTAAATTTAGCCATAATAATCAAATTGGTCTGAATTTGGATGCTGGTTGTAGAATGTTTCAGCAAAAAAGCCTCAGCACGTCTCCAGGTCTCATCGCACACTGGACCTACACCACAGGGAATTAAATTGTCCAAAACAGTAATTTTGACATCACTTAACATATTACGTGCATCAGCTTTGTTCTTAAGGACTCTAAAGCGCCTAAGATCACGATCAAAATCTTTAATAATGACCTGCTTTTCCTGTTCCTTCTTCAAGATGGACAGATGGGTGTCGCTAATATTTTTCAATATTTTTTGCATTTCAGCCGTTTGAGTGGCCAATATTGACTGTTTTTTACGCTCCCGGTTGGCAGCCTCACGCTCCAAAGCATCAAGCCTATTCTGATATCTGCGAAGATTACTTTGAGAAAACTTAATTTGGGATGATATGGCATCAACTTTACCGTTGCGTGCCATTAAAATATCGTCTTCATTGCGAAAGGTTCTCAATAACACTTGATCAGCCGCGCGTTGTTTTTCCAGGAGTTTTTGGTTCTCTGCACGTAACTGCTGTTCCCTCTGTTCTCTCAACAATTCTTCTCTGGTCTTAGGGCGTGCTATAATCTCAACTGTAGAACCGTTGGGACCTATCACTTCCTGTTCACGATTAATGGCATTTGCTGGCACAGTATCGGAAAATTGCACATGACCATCATCATCTACCCAGCGGTAAAATTCAGCAAATGCAGATTCTGCTGTCACGAACATTCCCAATATCACCACAATCAAATTGGTGAGAATCTTGTTAAACTTATAAATAATAACCATTAATTAAATCTCCGTCGTAGGTCCGCAGTATTGAGACCTGTAAACTTGCATGTTATGTAAATTTTCACTTTGATCGGGCTGAGTCGCCAAATAATCAACCAAATCCGTGAAACGTAACACAGAAAACACCGGAAGCTCTGGCTCTGTAGTATCCGATTTTATCCTATGCGCAGCAAACTCCCGCTCTTGCCGATCTAGGGCAATGATAACGCCTACCGGTACGGCGCCATGGGCACGGATGATTGTGATGGATTCTGCCACGGAAGTACCTGCCGAAATAACATCATCAATGATCAATACCCGCCCATTGATTGGGCCGGCAACAATGGAACCTCCTTCGCCATGGTCCTTTATTTCCTTGCGGTTAAAGGCATAAGGTAAATTGACGCCGTATTGGCTAGCTAGAGTTAAACTTGCGGTGACTACCAGGGGAATTCCCTTGTAAGCCGGCCCATATAGCATATCAAATTTTATTTTGGATTCAACGATAGTTTGCGCATAGGCACTTCCAAGCCCAAGTAAACCTTCGCCATCCTTTATTTGACCGCTATCAAAAAAATATGGACTTATGCGACCAGATTTGAGGACAAACTGGCCAAATTTAAGAGCATTTGATTTTATTGCTAAATTTAAAAATTTTGATTTATCAATTTGCATGTTTTTTTATTACAACAAGAGATGCGCCTAACTTTGCTCAAACCTAAAGGATTGTCGTGGTCTATACCATCTGCAAAAGAATTATGTAAATCGTGGCTTGTTACCTGATATACCAGCCCAATCCAATTGCCCACTACTGCCTCAGCA
>JXSN01000348.1 GCA_001276605.1 Achromatium sp. WMS2 | reverse complement strand
ATGGAAGTTGTGTGTGGGGATACGGCCAAAAAAAATATGACGGATATGTTGGCCGCACACCAGGCATTGCAGGCTAAGCAACAAGCCCAAGAATTGCAGATACAACAGATTAATGAACAATTACTGTATGCAGCTAATCGGGAGAGTTTACATTGGCAGAACCGTCCCAATACGGTCCCAGACTTAACTCCCGTGCTCAATGATCCTCAGCAAAGTGATGCGGTGTTGGATAAACTAATCACCCTAACTAGCCAGGTAGGGTACGCATCGCGTACCTTTTCATGACCAAAGGATTCACTATGTCTCATTTTCGCCGTTGCTACATTCCTGGTGGTTCTTATTTTTTCACGGCTGTGACTGAACGGCGAGCACCTATTTTGGCTAATGACTTGGCGCGGGATTTATTACGGGCCGCATTTCGAGATTGCCTGCAACGCTGGACCACTTTTCATGTCGACGCGATGGTGATGTTGCCTGATCACTTGCATGCAATATGGACTTTACCTCCTGGCGACGATCAATATTCAAAACGCTGGGGCGCCATCAAAAAACATTTCACTCAATCATGGATGGCTCATGATGGGCCTGAAAAACCTCGATCAGATTCACGTATTCGCTATCGGCGACGTGGGGTTTGGCAACGTCGTTTCATGGAACATACCCTGCGCGATGATCGGGATTATGTACGACATTTGGATTATATACATTATAATCCCGTAAAACATGGCGTGGTACAATGTCCATTGGATTGGCCATATTCAACATTTCATCGCTGGGTAAAATCTGGTGCATACAATCCATATTGGGGTTGTGTAAAGGGTGGTTTGCTGGATTTTTCCGATTTGGTGAAAACTGCAAATTAATGAACGTGGGATAACATTTCGATCTTGAAAAGGTACGCGATGCGTACCCTACTGGCTCTAGAAAAGGTACGCGATGCGTACCCTACTGGCTATAATTTGAAAGTTGAGTTAAATGTTAATGGGCAACAAGTAGCAGGAATCTTAGCACATGATCGAGTCTATTATAACTATCGGCACCTTGGCCTATAAGGGCTTGGAGATATACGGTAATTTTAAAACAGCTATGGAAGTGGCGTGTGGGGATACGGCCAAAAACAATATGGCGGATATGTTGGCCGAACACCAGGCATTGCAGGCTAAACAGCAAGCCCAAGAATTGCAGATACAACAGATTAATGAACAATTACTGTATGCAGCTAATCGGGAGAGTTTACATTGGCAGAACCGTCCCAATAGGGTCCCAGACTTAACTCCCGTGCTCAATGATCCTCAGCAAAGTGATGCGGTGTTGGATAAACTAATCACCCTAACTAGTCCAGTGCAGCGGCTTATCACTGCCTCTAATGGTGGGCAACCACAGCCCCTATTGGGGGCGGCGCTCATTGCTTTACCTCCAACATTTAGCGATCGTCAAATAATAAATGAATGTTTTATTGATTATTTTATTAGAAGGAAATCTTGGCCTGCTGATCCGGATTGTGTGTGGGTAATATACAAAAACTTTGCCGGTAATTACTGTGTTGGCAAATTACCCCGTGTCTATCTAACTGCACAAGGATTAGGATTACACCAGCATTGGCAGCATGATAATCGACGAATCTTGCCGCCAAATTTGCGGCTTAAAGAGGATGTGGTACGGCGTATAGTGGGTCTTAAACCTATTGTACCATCTGTTGCTGATGCACCTATTGCTCCGTCCGCTGCTGGTATCCCTCCTATTACGCCGCCTGCTGCTGATGTGAAACATGGCCATTATCTCATTCA
>JXSN01000347.1 GCA_001276605.1 Achromatium sp. WMS2 | reverse complement strand
TCTGCGGCCCATCGGGTTCTGGTAAATCAACTCTCATTCGCTGCATCAATCGTTTAGAACATCATCAGCAGGGCCAAATCATTGTCGACAATCTAATTTTAAACGA
Organism: Achromatium sp. WMS2; assembly: GCA_001276605.1. Taxonomy (GTDB): domain Bacteria; phylum Pseudomonadota; class Gammaproteobacteria; order Chromatiales; family Chromatiaceae; genus WMS2. The sequence goes on along the minus strand of JXSN01000347.1, from coordinate 1,682 downwards.
CGATCTTCGCAATATTAATCAAATTCGCAGCGAAGTTGGGATGGTATTCCAACAATTTAACCTGTTTCCCCATCTTACGGTATTACAAAACTGTACCCTAGCACCGCTATATGTTCGTAAACAGCCTCAGGCTCAGGCTACGGCTAAGGCCATGGAATTATTAGAGAGAGTAAATATTGCTGAACAAGCCCATAAATACCCAGGCCAACTCTCCGGTGGTCAGCAGCAGCGCGTTGCTATTGCGCGCAGTTTATGCATGAATCCTAGAATTATGCTGTTCGACGAACCAACTTCTGCTCTAGACCCTGAAATGATTAAGGAAGTTTTAGATGTGATGGTTGAGTTGGCACAAGAAGGCATGACTATGCTTTGCGTAACCCACGAAATGGGATTTGCACGTACTGTAGCCGACCGGGTACTGTTTATGGATAGAGGGGAAATAGTAGAATCCGCATCACCCGAAGAATTTGATTAATATTGCGAAGATCGTCGTTTAAAATTAGATTGTCGACAATGATTTGGCCCTGCTGATGATGTTCTAAACGATTGATGCAGCGAATGAGAGTTGATTTACCAGAACCCGATGGGCCGCAGATGACTATTCGTTCCCCTTTGTGAACAGTTAAATTTATATTGGTTAAAACTTGGAAATTACCATACCATTTGTTTAGGTTAGTGATTTGAATAATCGGCGCTAAGTTGTTAGTTTTAGAGGTTATTGATTTTGTATTAGTGTCTAAGTCACTAATAGTGGAGGATGATTTCATAGTGCTAACTGATTATGTACGTAATTACCCAATAATTATTCGGTAATTATAGGATTATATATGAACATTAGATTATGGTGTTCAGGCTCACAGCTATATTATTTTGGTTATAGGTAACAGCTTAAGTTTGTATCTATAATGTTGATTATTAACTATTTGTTGCGTAACCGATTCAACCAATATTTGAGACGCCAATGTAAAGTATGCGTAATTGACCAAGTATGGCCATCAGGCCAAAATTTTTCCGCATCAACACGGTATAGTAATCCTAAGTTACCAGACCATGAGTGATTTAGGGCATGACCAATACGCATAGCGTATGGAAAGATGGTATGGACTTGGCGTTGTATCGCTGCTTGGGTACGCCCATATGGATAAATAAAGGTTGTAGGATATGATCCTAGACGCTGTTCAATATAATTTCTGGATAAAATCAATTCTTCTGTTATATTAACATTATCCTGATTCATATTTAGGTGATTATGGCCATGGGCCGCGCAAACGACTAGGTTGCTGGCCTGCATAAGCTTTAATTCGGACCAAGTGCAGAGGCCAGCTGGTTTTTGGTTATAGGCACTTTGGTCTTGCAAGCGCAATCGTTGTGCTATCGATAATGATGAATTCTCGCCAATCCAGGCCGTTGGGACGCCTAACACTGCTTGCATGTCAAGTCGCTCTAGTATTGGAAAAACTTGAGAATAAAAGTCGACGGTAGCATCGTCAAAGGTTAGACAGACATTTAACTGCTGGCGTACTAGGTTATGTCCGGGCAGTACTATCGGATAGTGATCTTTAAGATATTGTAGGTGGGTTGCCATGGCTCCAGGTACACGACCCAAGCCATGTACCCGGTGATACATAAGTATTAGCAGCATTTGCTGGTTGTATAGCTGCTTTGCCCAATTAGGCCATGGA
>JXSN01000036.1 GCA_001276605.1 Achromatium sp. WMS2 | reverse complement strand
AAATGGCTGCCTCTAGCTGATTCCGGAAAACACATGTGTGTAAGAGAGTTAGGGCGACAAGAACCAACGCCGTCTTTACGGTATAGGGCGGAGTGGGTCTGCACTTATGTTTGAAATTGGTATGCTTGAATTTAGTCTTTAATTTTTTGTCAAGCATTAAAAACTGGATTATCGAGTAACAATAACATAAAAATATATTAATTATCAGTAACTGCTTAGGTTGTTTGTGATCATTGACATAGGTCGCAGAACAACACTATATTTCAGCTAGTGGCCTTCAACCACAACCTATAACCATGTTGATAATATTAGCAAATTAAATCAAGTAGTTATGAATAAGCAATTTATTTGGGAACGATTGGTATCTTAATTCTAACCACTTGCATCTGGTTCTCAACATTAGGGTAAGTAGTTACAAATTTTGATGGAAACAAGCAAGAGCGCTATAATTGGGTATGCCTTTGTACTATGGCAAATTTCGGTAATGTATTGTAAAATAAAGGTCGGAGTTACTTGTGCTGTAATCCGCAAGCCCTAACAACTGTTCCATGCCATGAGTAACTGCATAGCATGACCGCTGGTCCTGTATAACTATAGGCTCAACAAAAGTCGAGACGCCCTAGATGGTAACTCATATGCTAGAATTTCTACAACGGATTGTCCAAGAAGTTAATGAAGCCACCGACCTAGAGCGTGCTCTGGATATCATAGTGCATCGCGTCAAGCAATTCATTGCCGCTGATGTTTGCTCTGTATATTTAAATGACTTTGAACACATGGAACATGTGCTAATGGCAACCGATGGCCTCCGGCCCGAGGCGATTGGCAAGGTCAGAGTCCCTATGAAACGTGGACTTATAGGACTGATCAGTGAACGCGCCGAGCCGCTGAACCTGGAAGAGGTAGTGGATCATCCTCAGTATCTTCCAAGTCATGAAACTGGTGAAATCGGCTATCATGGCTTTTCAGGCGTTCCGATTATTCAATACCGACAAGTACTAGGGGTACTGGTGGTACGACGTCGAGAACCGCGACGGTTTACCGATCAAGACGTAACCTGCCTCATAACCCTAGCCGCCCAGTTAGCAGGTGCCATAACCCACGCTCGGGCTAGCGGGGAGTTAGCGCTTCTCCAAGGGAAACGAAATCTTAGCAATCGCTTCTTTGAGGGGCGGGCAGCCTCAGGCGGTATTGCTATTGGCAATATTTTAGTGGTATATCCACCTGCCGATCTAGCCTCAGTTCCCGATCACCCAGCTCTAGATCCAGAATCTGAAGAGGCAAATTTCCGGAATTCTCTAGCACAAGCCTCGGCTGATTTAGAAACCTTGGCGGAACGCATGGCAGGCTGGCTTTCATCTGAGGAACTAGCACTTTTTGATGCCTGGCGCCTTATGCTACAAGGTGGTAGTTTAATAGAAAAAACTGTCCGGCGTATTTATGAAGGCAATTGGGCGCAAGGGGCATTGCGAGAAACAGTACATGAGCATGCCCAAATATTCGAAAGTATGGAAGATCCATACTTGAGGGAGCGTGCCAAAGACATCAAGGACCTAGGTACCCGTATTCTGATGCATTTGCAGGACAATGCTCAAGCGCCATTGACGTACCATAACCAAACTATTTTAGCTGGTGAAGATTTATCCCCATTGCAATTGGCTGAAGTGCCACGAGATAAACTAATTGGTGTAGTATCCACCACTGGTTCTAAATCTTCGCACATAGCCATCCTCGCTAGCGGCATGGGTGTGCCAGCTGTGATGGGAGTAACCAATCTGCCATTAGGCCGTATGGATGGCCTGGAAGCAATCCTTGATGGGCACCGCGGTCGCATTTATGTTATGCCAGCACCTTCAGTGCTAAGTGAATACCAACGCTTGGCGGATGCAGATCGGGCATTGGAGACAACCCTGGGGGTCCTCAGGGGGCACCCTTCTTCTACCATCGATGGTCATGCGTTGCCATTATACCTAAACACTGGCCTGATTTCCGAAACGCGACCTATGGGTATAGAAGAGGCTTCAGGGGTAGGCTTATACCGTACTGAATTGCCGTTTATGATTCGCGATCGTTTTCCCAGTGAGGAGATACAGGCTGCCGAGTATAGACAGGTACTAACTGCATTTTATCCACGTCCGGTGACGTTACGTACTTTGGATATTGGCGGCGATAAATATTTACCTTATTTTCCGATCCGGGAATCTAATCCCTTTCTAGGTTGGCGTGGAATTCGCATCTCATTGGATCAACCAGAGCTATTTTTGACCCAAATCCGTGCTATCATGCGGGCGGCATTAGAGCTTAATAATGCTAGAATTTTACTGCCCATGATTAGTGTGTTGGAGGAGGTAGATGAGGCTAAAAGACATATCGATAGAGCGTATAAGGAACTAATTGAAGAAGGTCATGCAGTTACCATGCCACCGTTGGGAGCTATGGTGGAAGTTCCAGCTATTGCTTATCAAATTAAGGCCTTGGCTAGAAAAGTTGATTTTTTATCCATTGGGACCAATGATCTTACGCAATATTTATTAGCTGTCGATCGCAACAATCGTGTGGTTGCTGGCCTGTATGACGATTTACATCCTACCGTATTACGCGCTTTAAACCAGATAGTAACGGGGGCTATTGCTGAGTCTGTGGAGGTAAGCGTTTGTGGAGAAATGGCAGGTAATCCCATGGCTACAGTGCTATTGATGGGGATGGGTGTGAACAGTTTGAGTATGAGTGCTGGTAGTCTGCTACCAGTAAAGGCCGTAGTGCGAGCCTTTACCCTAACCCAGGCCAAAGCATTGTTAGAAACTGCCTTGATCCTAGATTCGGCAGCCCAGGTGCGTTCCTTACTAAAAGATGCCTTGCGGGATGAAGGCTTGGGTTTGCTAGTACGTGATGCTAACAAAAATACGGATAACAACAGAAGTCTATAGGATTTAAACTAGTTGTTGATGTCAATTGTGTTAATAGTAAAGGTTAGGGGTCCATATTCGGCGCTTAACTAAAAATACCAAGCAGCATCAGTAACCAACGACCATTCCCAAGACCGGATTCCAAATTCACTCCAAGATGAGCCCGGTAAAGTTTCAGCCATAATTCCAAATTTATAAGAATTACCAAAATCCTTATCCAATCTGGCCCTTAACACGTAACTGCCATCGTCCAGATTTTTTAGCCACAACACGGAACTCTCACCATCCATTAACCAGTTGGGATGACTGAATCGGTCCAAGACATAATTTTGACGCAGCGGGCTGTGTCCAAGTAATATTATTATATTGACATAAACGTGTAAAAGTACTCAAAGCACCTGGACCGTAGATATTGGCAGAACTAGCTAACCCTCAAGGTGAGTATGTGTTAACAGACGTTTAAATAAGCCTTGATATGGTGCAATCAGCAGTGAAAGCATTAATATGCCACCAGAAGTTAAGATAATAGCCGGACCTGACGGCAAATCCATATGATAAGAGAGTAATAATCCAATATATACGGCCATAACCGCCACCGGAATAGCCGTAGCAATCATGCCGTCCAGGGAGCGTGCCCACAACCTAGCCGTGGCTGCTGGCAACATCATAAGTCCCATGGCCATGAGTGTTCCTAGCGCTTGAAAACCACTAACAAGATTAAGTACCACTAGTGATAAAAATATCAGATGAATTGCCGATCCACCACCTCTGATAGTTCGTAAAAATACTGGATCAAAGCACTCAATTACCAGGGGCCTATAGATTATTGCCAACACCGGCAGAGTAATGGTAGTAACACTAGCTAACAGTAATAATGAATTGTTATCTAAGGCTAAAATGGATCCAAATAAAAGATGCAATAAATCTACATTACTGCCTTTCAGAGATACTAACAAAACCCCTAAAGATAATGATATTAAGTAAAAAACTGCTAAACTAGCATCTTCGCGCAAAATAGTCAAACGTGCCATAGCACCGGCAGCTAAAGCTACCGCTAAACCAGCTAATAATCCACCTAAGCTTAGTGCAGGTAGAGACATACCACACAATAAAAAACCTAGCGCTACCCCTGGTAATATGGCATGAGAAATCGCGTCCCCCATAAGGCTCATGCGCCGTAACAGCAGAAAAACCCCCAAAGGTGCGTAGCCTAAGGCGAGGGCTGTGGTACCTATTAAAGCACGCCGCATAAACATAAATTCGACAAAAGGCTGTACGGCTAAATCCCATATATTCATGATGCACGTCGTCCACAAATCGGTGCCTGCTCATCCCAGGCTTCCTGGATTACTTGGGCTCGAGCTAAATTAGCCGTGGTTAAAACCGTCGTTGTTGGCCCCCACGCTATAGTTTCTCTAGCTAGCAATAACGTACTCGGAAAATACTGTTTAACTTGAGTTAAATCGTGAAGTACCACAATTATAGTATGTCCTTGTTGATATAAACTAGTTATCAAATTCAAAAGATCGGTGGTAGTACGCTGATCAATAGCAGTAAATGGTTCGTCTAACAGTATAACTTGCGCTTCCTGCAATAACAGTCTAGCAAATAGCAAACGTTGAAATTGACCGCCTGATAAGGAATTAACCTCGCGGCGTGCAAAACCACTTAGACCTACTTTGGCTAATGACTCTGCTACCTTGGTGCGTAACAATTGATTAATTCCTCGAAACCAACCGATTTGTTGCCATAAACCTAAACTAGCAACCTCTTCTACTGTTATCGGAAAATCTATTTCTAACTCAGCCTGTTGTGGTAAATAGGCCGCAAATTTAGCTACCCCAACATGCCAGGTAATTTGTCCAGCTAAAGGTGGCAATAATCCCATAAGCCCCTTAAGCAAAGTTGATTTACCAGCCCCATTGGGTCCTACAACAGCGGTTAAGCTTCCTTGTTCAAAAACACCGGTTAAATGATGTATAGCCGGATGGCGTTCATAACCAAGAGTTAAATCCTGCAATTGTATTGCCGTCATTGCAACAATCCTAACACCAGTATCCAAAATGGAAGTAAAATAACGGCTACTAATAATAATCTAGCATTTACTGACCAAGCTAGTAGCGACCCTGAATATTTAGTATCTAAGATTAACCATGAGTGCGGATTTGATTGTGCCTTGGGTTTAGAATTCAATTTAGATTTGACTTTAGCATCCATGATAAAACCACCATAAATATTATATCGTTACAGGGGTACCGCAGCTGTTTAGGAAAAATACCGCTGTAACCACTTTATGTAATTGGCAGAGGTTGCTTTTAATACAGCATACCACTTAGGCAGTTGGATTTTCCAAAATTCCCACCATTCTGGGTCAACCCATGCTATGGCAAATAATGCTAAAATTATTAATAATATTATCACAACAAACAGTTTTAAAAATACGAGATTATGGGGTTTTGGACCTGATGGCTTTTTGGGATCACCTGGCGTATTTGGTGTAATATGTGGTGGTATAATCGGTGAAACTTGGTTGGAAGATGGTACCGGTGTATTCAAACGGTTGCGAATGTCCTGAATACTGCGAGGGCGGCGTTGAGGGTCTAATTCCACACATGCCATTATGGTTGCTGCTAAATTTTTATCTGCCCCGTGAAATTGGCCACGAATATCTGGTAAAGCTATGGATCCAGAGGACAGTTGAGCTGCGGTGGGATATGGAAGGGAACCTGTAATGGCAGCATACATACTGGCACCTAGGCTGTAATAGTCAGCAGCTAAGGTGATTTTAGCATTTTTTCCCCTTTGTTCTGGTGCCATGAAGTCAGGATTGCCAGCCGATAAGTCTAGTTCTTTGGGAATAGGATTGTCGATCCTTCTAGCTAGTCCAAAGTCTAACAGGGTTAAATTTTCAGGATTGTTAGCACGGATAAATATATTGTTTGGGTTTAAATCCAAGTGCATAATTGGGTTTTTTGGATTTTCATGCAAAACTTCTAAGGCCTTGATTGCGGCATGCATTAGTTTGCTTACTATTTGTGGTAATAAACGCTGGCCGAAATTTACACCGTGAGGTGTGCGCTGTTGTCCTCCCATGTATTCGGTCAGAGTAACACCATCTAACCGTTCTAGAATCATGTACATGGTTCCGTTAGCTTCTATCAGATCACAAATTGATACTATTTGGGGATGGTGTAGGCTAGATAATATTTGACTTTCTTTGATAAATTGTTCTTGCCATAGTTTGAACACTTTTAGCTTTTTGGCTTCAGGAATTATGTGTGATGTTTCCGAGTCACGTTGTGCTAAATTATTACCAAATGGAAAATATTCTTTGATGGCTACTGCACGCTGTAGACTGGCTTGGAAGCCCGCGTATACTATACCAAATCCCCCTGGACGTCCTAGTACTCTACCGGTGCGATAGCGTCCTTCTGCTAAGTCGGTAAATGGCGGTAATATTTCAGAATTAACGCATTTGCCTTTGGCATCAAAGCCGTAGGCGTTAGATAGATTAAAGCTACAGTTACGGCATTTCCCGGCATTGGTAATTGGTTGGAAGCAGTTTATGCAATGGGTTTGCAAGGTCATCGCTGGTAGCTGTGGTTTAAAGCTAGGAGCTACGGTAGGGGTGCGTAAACATTTATATATTCTTGTAAATAATGACGCCATTGTGATTTATATTCGCTATATTATAGTGTTATGCTTGTAAAGCCAGTTAACTTAATTTACAGTAATACCTGACTCGGGTAAAATTATTTGGTATCCTTAGGTTGGGCAAAATTTGGCATACCCAGCTTGTATATACCATATAGTGTGCATTTACATTAAACATGTTGTAGTGTTATACTGAAGCGTCCACGGCTGCGTTCCCACGCTGGAGTATGGGAATGAGCATATATGCCCAACTTGAAACTCAGTATCATGCATTAAATTTTAGCGGACGTCGACCACTTCTTGTTTGTGGTATGTTAATCATGTTCGAGTTGCCTCCTGTTGTGATTATATTAGCTTGTTTCTTAACTTAATGCCAATGGCCTCTGTTGTCTCTAATTTGATTGGTATGCCTTAGCTGCAAATAAGTGGTTAAATTAAAACTATTGATTTTTTTGACGAGTCTACTCCAGGGTACAATGCTAGCATGAAAACGCCCCCAATGTTTATTATGAAATTACATGGTTTGTTGTTATATCTGTTGTTATCCACTTTGAATAACATTGCGGCAGATACAATACCACCTGAATTTGGATACGCTAAAGAGGTAATTCCAAATTTAATCGAAGACATGCGTTACTTTAGCACTGATAACTTTGTGGGCCAACGTATCCACGGTTACCAGGCCCCGCGTTGCATCCTCAGTCAACCAGCACTTGCCGCACTAGCCAAACTGCAAACCCAATTGCGAGCATTTGGTTTAGGTATCAAGGTATTTGATCGTTATCGTCCTCAACAAGCCGTTAACCATTTCGTGCAATGGGCCAAGGATTTGGATGCTATGGACACCAAGGCCAAGTACTACCCAGGAGTAGACAAGAGGGATTTATTTAAGTTGGAATATATCTCCGATCATTCTAGTCATAGTCGTGGTTCCACTGTGGATCTTAGCCTAGTTTTTATTAACAGTGGTAGTATACAGGATGTGGATATGGGAACCCAATTTGATTTTTTTGGCCCCCAATCCTGGCCCGACAGCAAGGCAGTCTCGCCTCAACAGCGGGCTAACCGCTTACTACTGCGCAGTTTAATGCTGGCCCATGGTTTCATCCCTTATCCTCAGGAATGGTGGCATTTTACTTTAGAAAGAGAACCTTTTCCTGACCAGTATTTTGATTTTACAGTACATTAACTTGTTTTTTGCTAAGTAGATTTACCCAAACAATATTGCCTACCGGGGAATAGTCATTACGAACTGGGGTGTCACAGCATAGCTGCTCTCGTGGATAAATGCTAGTATGTGCCACGGTTCTTTATATTATTGTAATACTAACATATCTATTTTAGGGCACACCTAAAACTTGCATTTATTGAAGTCTATAAAATCTTTTTGCATGATTTTGGAGTTATTTTTTATGAGAATTTAAATTGTCAGATGTGCCTAAGGGTAATGGTAGTCACATAGCTAGCAACTCTTTTAGCATAAACCTAGAAACCCTTAGGTAGCTAATGACTGGTTTCTCGGTAATACTCTTATTTAAGCACTTCTGTTTACTATGTCCCTCTCCGGCCGGAGATGGTGGCGTGTATGTTGATGAATGGCAAGAGTAACCTAATCTTTATCTATATTTAAGTTCTCAACGCGTACCTAATGTTGACATTCATTATCATATCCACCTTACCCAATTTACTACACACTAATCCAATAATTGTAGTATACTGATACTAAAATATATCACTGGCCAGGCCATTATTCTACAGTTTTAAGTCGACTACCCCGCACAAATTGCCAAGTTCGAGTTATTTGCAAAATATCAACATCCTTACGTAATTCCACCGGAAATGGCTCAAATGGCGCTGCCAATTTTACAATACGCAATGCTGCCATATCCAAAATCGTACTTCCAGACGATAACACCACACGGGCACTACGCAGACTACCATCTGCCAACACGGTTGCCTCCAGTATTAATGCACCATACAACTTGCGTCTACGTGCTTCAACTGGATAGTTGACATTTCCAACCTGTTCTACCCGTTGCTGCCATCTAGTTAAATAATCGCTATACCTAGAATTTTTAGTACCAGCACTCACCGCTCTCCGTCTAGGCTGCCTACTGTACCTATCCCAAAGCCTACTTAAATCCATAGATAATTTTGATATATTTCCACCAACATCAAATATGCCAGCAAACTCAACTTCAGGGCTAGACAATACCGCCTGAGGCAATGCCCCTCGCTTCTGCTTACCATTAGCAGTCTGAGCACCCCCATCCTGCATAATATTTGACCCAGTAACCCCAGAATTTTTATGTACTAAAACCACGATAATTTTAGAATGCACTGGATTCTCCATCCCAGCCCACAGCCATTCCAATCCCCAAAAAACCACAGCATGGAGTAAAAAGGCTATAAACAACGCGTACCTAAAAGGAATAGAACTATTAACCATTAGCAAAAAATAACGTAATTACCTACACTCAACGTAAAAATGCGATACTGATCCTATGACAGGCCTGCGATACAACAGGAAATCTCTCAACAGGATTATACATCAGCTTTTGGAATAAACCGTGAAGTTCGAGGCTGAAAATACCAAGTTAATTCGCTTTTTTAGGATTAGATAATACCAATAGGTGTGATATATCCTAATTGGAGACGGCAATTGCCAGCTATGGCTGCGGGCCTAACAGGTCATATTTGAACTTTTCATGAAAATTTAACTGTTAATTTTTAGCCATTTATTTATCCAAATATTAACGGGTGCACACCATGATCCTGATGTAGTCATCAAATAAGCCTATACAATAAAGCCAATAAAAACCATTTAAATCATGTTGGATATTTTGAGTTGAGAGATAAGCCTTGCCATACAACCTAGCACACTGCATTGAGATTTGGTTGTCCTGATGTTACAATACACAGTACATTTAAGAGATCTTATCCACATTTTAACACCACATAAACTAGATAAATCAAGTATAGCTTGTGATCCTAATCTTATTATCCTGTTATAATTAACCGTAAGATTTATACCATCTCTATCTGTTACCTCCAGGCGGCACCACCAAATTAACTAACCGTCCCCCAGCCGAACACTCCAAACCGTCCTAATACTTACGGCATGGATAGAATTATAACCAAAAATTACCCAGGACTAGGCAGTTTAAATGTCTGAATTTGCAAAAGAACTACTAACTATAAACCTAGAAGACGAAATGCGGCGTTCCTACCTAGACTATGCCATGAGCGTAATCGTAGGTCGCGCCCTGCCTGACGTTAGAGACGGCCTGAAACCGGTACATCGAAGGGCACTCTTCGCCATGCATGAGCTTAGTAATGACTGGAACAAACCATATAAGAAATCCGCACGTATAGTCGGTGACGTTATAGGTAAATATCACCCTCACGGCGATACAGCAGTCTACGACACTATAGTCCGCATGGCCCAACCATTTTCCATGCGTCACATGTTAGTAGATGGCCAAGGTAACTTCGGCAGCATAGACGGAGATGCACCGGCTGCGATGCGCTATACTGAGGTACGCCTAGCACGGATTTCCCACGAATTACTTGCTGATCTAAACCAAGACACCGTTGATTTTATCCCTAACTATGATGAATCAGAGCAAGAACCTTCCGTACTACCCGCTAAATTACCTAATCTTCTCATAAACGGCTCCACTGGCATAGCCGTTGGCATGGCGACCAACATTCCACCACATAATCTGCATGAAGTGTTAAACGCCTGCATTGCCTTGATAGATAATCCCGATGCTGAACTCAGCACCATCATGCGCCTAATACCGGGGCCAGATTTCCCAACTGCTGCGATAATTAACGGTAGCGACGGTATCTACGAAGCCTATCAAACCGGTCGCGGTCGCATTTACTTACGTGCTAAATGCCGCATAGAAGCTGACACCAAACACAACCGCGAAGTAATTATCGTAGATGAACTGCCATACCAGGTCAATAAAGCTCGACTTTTGGAACGCATAGGTGAACTAATTCGGGAAAAGAAACTAGAGGGAATAGCTGAAATACGCGACGAATCCGATAAAGATGGACTTAGTGTAGTCATTGAGCTTAAACGTGGAGAAATCGGAGAAGTAGTATTAAATAATTTATACCAATACACTCAGCTGCAAACCGTATTTGGTATCAACATGGTGGCACTGGTAGATGGGCAACCTCAAACCCTAAATTTACTCCAAATCTTAAAATATTTTCTGCGCCATCGCCGCGATGTAGTAACTAGACGTACTCTATTCCAATTACGTAAAACCAAAGAACGATCCCATATTTTAGAGGGCCTAGCCATTGCCTTGGCCAACCTAGATCCGGTTATCCAAACAATCAAAACCGCTGTTAGCCCAAGTGCGGCCAAAGAGGGATTGATGGCTACTGTCTGGCAAGCGGGCGCAATTGCAAAATATTTACAATTACTTCAAACTGATGCTATAAAATTCCAGACTAACACACCTGAAACTGGTCTATTAGCAGATGGGTATCACCTCAGCGAATTTCAAGCCCAATCTATACTGGAGCTACGCCTGCATCGCCTAACTGGCTTAGAACAAGATAAGGTAATTCAAGAATTTAAAGAATCACTAGATGAAATGGCTAAGTTGCTCAATATTTTATCTAGTCCTGAGCAACTGATGGCGGTTATTCGTAATGAACTCAAGGAAATACAAAATCAATATACGGAACCACGGCGTACCGAAATTGTCGGTATGTGTCACAGTATAGCCATTGAAGACCTCATTACCCCCGAAGATATGGTGGTAACTTTATCCCATGCTGGATATGTTAAATCACAACCAGTAACCCAATACCAGGCTCAAAAACGTGGTGGTAAGGGTAAAATAGCGACTACCACTAAGGACGAAGATTATATTGATAAGCTTATCATAGCTAATACTCATGACACAATTTTATGTTTTTCTAGCAAAGGTAAAGTATACTGGTTGAAAGTTCACGAATTACCACAAGCAAGTCGTAATGCCAAAGGACGGCCTATGGTAAATTTGCTGGCATTGGAACCCGAAGAGCGTATAAATGCGATATTGCCAATAAAAGACTATAACAACGAGTTATTTATTTTGATGGCCACTGCTAACGGCACCGTCAAGAAAACTCCGTTGCACAAGTTTTCACGAGCTATGGCCAAAGGGATAATTGCCATTAATTTGCGTGATAATGATCAATTAGTAGGCGTAACCATTACCAATGGGCAACAAGAGATTATGCTCTTTTCCTCCAATGGCAAGGCAATTCGGTTTCAGGAATCAGAAATACGATCCTCTGGACGTTCAGCATCCGGCGTACGAGGCATTCGCCTAGCAGCCGGCGAACAGGTGATAGCCTTGATAATCGCCGATGTTGGTACCATATTAATGGCCACCAGCAATGGTTACGGTAAACGTACCGATGTAGAACAATTTCCAACCAAACATCGAGGAGGACAGGGTATTATTTGTATCCGGACTAGTGACCGCAACGGTCCTATGGTAGGTGCCTCACTGGTGCAGGATAGCGATGAGATTATGCTCATAAGCAGCGGTGGCACTTTGGTACGAACCAGAGTTGCTGACGTTTCTATTATGGGGCGTGCTACCCAAGGGGTTAGGTTGATACGCTTGGCTGACGAAGAACGCTTGGTAGGATTAGATCGGATTGAACTAATCGACACTGAAGAGGTCTCCTCCGATGAATCTGTGGAACCTAGCGTGGAGGATCAAGCTCAGAATCAAAATCCTACCACTGATTCCGAGTCCGATATCGAAAACATTGATTAATTTAAGGATAACTTGTATATGCGTAATTTCACCAAATATTTTATGACACTATGGTTATGCGGAGCAACTCAGCTCACGATAGCAGAAAATGCCACTGAGGTTGCCGGATATACCATTCACCACAATGCTATTACCACGGATTCTTTGACCCCAGGAGTAGCTAGAGCTTACAACATTCAACGTAGCAATAGTAGGGGGTTAATCACCATTAGCGTCCTTAAAAACCAACCCAATGCTACGGGCATTCCGGTGAAAGCTGAGATAACGGTTAATGCCACTAACCTCAACGGACAATTGCGGTCTATAAAGGTTAGAGAAATCAATGAAGGTGGTGCCATCTACTACATAGGTGATTTTCATATCAGTAACGAGGAAACTCTCAACTTTGAACTAGAGGTAACCCCGGTTGGAGACACTAAAACCTACAAAGCCAATTTAACTCAAGATTTTTTTGTAGAATAAATGCATAAGCATTCTATATCAATAAATTAAGAGGATTAGATTCTGCGTATTCACTTTAGCAAAATGCACGGGTTAGGCAATGACTTTGTAGTCATAAATTCTATAACCCAGGAATTTACGCCTACAACCGAGCAATGTCGCACCATTGCTGACCGTCGCTTTGGAATAGGTTGCGATCAGGTGTTGTTAATCCAGAAACCGCTAAATCAGGATATGGATTTTCAATATCGCATCTTCAACCAAGACGGCACCGAGGTTGAGCAATGCGGCAATGGGGCACGCTGTGTAGCCAAGTTTGTGCGTGACCAGGGTTTAACGACCAAAGACGAGATCGCAATAGAGACTTTAGCAGGCCCGGTACGGCTGTTTATGGATCCCGATGGTCAGGTGCGAGTCAACATGGGACAACCGCACTTAAAGCCCCAGGATGTCCCTTTCGTAGCTGGTCAATTACGCTTGCGTTATCCGCTAACTATAGATGGCGAAATCATCGAAATTGGCGTTGCCTCCATGGGAAATCCTCATGCTGTAATACAGGTTAACGATATAGAGCAGGCCCCGGTAAAGCGTATGGGACCAAGGATAGAAACCCACTCGCGTTTTCCTAAAAACACTAATGTTGGGTTTATGCAAGTTATTTCAAGACAACATATCCGCCTGCGGGTTCACGAACGCGGGGTCGGAGAAACCTTGGCCTGTGGTACCGGTGCATGTGCTGCTGCCGTTGTTGGTAATCATCAAGGATTGCTAGACAGTACCGTGCGAGTACAGTTGCCAGGTGGGGATTTGAAAATTGAATGGGCCGGGGCCGGGCAACCAGTTTGGATGACCGGTCCGGCAGTTTTGGTGTTTAACGGGGAAATTGAAATTTAACAGCTTTATGTAACGTAAAGTCATTATGACTGAGACCTATTAAACCTATTGGCGTTAGTTACATGTTTACTATGCTGTTATGGCAAGGCTTGCGGTAACATTATGATATTCAAATAAATACTTAATCAGGGAGGTAGGTAACTATGTCGCGCTGGAAAGCATCTGCTATCCATCTTGGAACTAGTATAACCGTGGTTTTAGTGATTGCTGGTATCCTGTTGGCAACCTGGTATCCTCTTGAATACATACATGCTGTAGGTGGGTTGGGCCTAATCAGCATCTTGGCTGGAGTAGACGCCACGGTCGGGCCGTTGCTAACCCTAATAATTTTTAAGGAAGGAAAAAAAGGGTTAAAATTCGACTTAACTGTGATTGCCTTAGTACAAATTATAGCCATGGGTTACGGTCTGCATACCATGTATCAAGCCCGTCCGGTATTTTTGGTATTTACCAAAGACCGTTTTGAACTGGTAACCGCGGCCGAAATTCCCCCGCAGAACTTAGCAGATGCTAAATATGAGCAATATAGGCATTTACCTTTAACCGGTCCTATTACCGCAGCAGTAAAGTTTCCGGAGGATTATAAGGAATCCCAGGATATGTTATTTACTGCGTTATCCACTGGATTAGACTATCAAAATTTTCCAAAGTATTATGTGCCATATCAAGAGTTAACCACTCAGGTTATAGCTAAAGGTCGCTTTGTGGATGCTTGGTTACCGGATAGTCCAACGGTACACAAGAAGCTTAGCCAATATTTGCGCTCACATAATCTAGACAAAAGTCAGGTAAAATTTGTAGCCTTAACAGCTAAGAAACATGATCAAATTGTAGTAATTGATGCTAATTCTGGATCTATACACCAAATTTTGGATATTGATCCTTGGGCAAAGAATTAGCCAATTTTAGGTGCGATTATGCGTTATGAATCGCACCCCCGGATTATTCGTGTCAACACGTCTCTTAACCTGGATATCATCTCTACGTATATTGGTACATCTATAAAGGGGATAGGTTCATGATATTTACAAGACA
>JXSN01000346.1 GCA_001276605.1 Achromatium sp. WMS2 | reverse complement strand
GGCAACCCGCATTTAAGCAGATTATTTATCGCAACGAGCAAGGGCGCCTAGTTGTTACCATCAGTCAAAACTCTATAGGCAATGCCATCACAGAATTGTTAGGGGTAGTGGTGAAACGAGTATCTGGATCTGAGGCCTACGAACTTAGAGAGCCTAAGTTGATTCAGCGATTATTGGAAGTACGTCAAAGATTGGTAGAAGCAGACCTTGGTACTGGTATTGCCACTGAACATTGGACCGCATAAAATTGGCATCATATGTGTATGGTAACTGAACCATAGCTCCCCAAGCAATGCTAGTCCAATGTACGTTATTTACTGAGTTCACGGTTTTTACTGCGTGATGGCCAATGTATGGGTATAGAGATAGAACGCAAATTTTTAGTCAATGATGATTCCTGGCGTAGCGGCACCGCGGGGCTTAGTTACCGCCAAGGCTATCTTTGTACCGCCAATGGTTGTAGTGTACGCGTGCGAGTAACTGGTAAACCAGGAGCTTGGATAACCATTAAAAGTCGTATTAATGCAACCACTAGGGCTGAGTACGAATATCCTATTCCAATCACCGATGCCGAAATGATGCTACAATCACTATGCGGACAGCATATAGTAGAAAAAACTAGATATTTGCGTAATTACGCAGATTTATTATGGGAAATAGACGAATTTACCGGCAATAACTCCGGCTTGATTTTAGCTGAGGTAGAATTAACTCACAGCGAGCAACCAATAACCCCACCGCCATGGGTAGGCAAGGAAGTAACTACGGACAAGCGCTACTATAATTCCTACCTAGCAACCCACCCCTACCAAAATTGGAGTTAATTTTTCTTGCTGTGGCGTCGGAGACAATTTTTTGTAATCACCAACTATTGGTTGCAAATATAAAACACTCGTTAGTAGTTTTAAACCATCAAACCTTGGTTGTATTAACCTCTGTTAAAATAGTAAAAGCAAACAGGTGTGGTAACTATTAAGGTAAGAATATGCAATGGCTAGATGCGAAAGTTTATAGGCGGATGATTACGAGTATGCGTAAGATACTTACTATCATGATTTACACAGCTGTAACAATTGGCTACAGTGGCCTTGCCTATCCCGAATCTTTCATTGCCCTAGTTATCGGCAACAATAACTATCAAAACATACCCAAATTACAAAGTTCGATAAACGACGCCCAAGCCATAAGCAATGAATTGGCCATCAGAAATTTCAAAGTGATATTCCGACGTGATGCCTCACGCCGTGAGATGAATGACGCGATCGATGAATTTATGGCCAATTTGTCTAGCGATGCAGTTGGTATAGTATATTTTTCTGGGCATGGAGTACAAATAAACAGTGCTAATTACCTGCTGCCAATCGACATAATTGAGCCTGATCAACCTAGCCAAGTGACTAATGATGCCATAAACCTTGGACTATTGGTGGAACGCATGGCGGCAATGCGCACTAAATTCAGTTTAGTAATTGTGGATGCCTGTCGCGATAATCCATTTCCAAACTCCTACGGCAAATCTATCGGAGGCTCAAGGGGCCTGACCGCATTGGCTACCGATGCCCAAGGTCTGATGGTAGTTTACGCAGCTGGAGTTAATCAGCAAGCCTTGGATAAATTGGGACCCGACGATACTAGTCCCAATAGCCTATTTACTCGTGAATTCCTCAAAGCTATGCAAAAACCAGGTTTGACCGTACCTGAGGTTGTTTATGCCACAAAGTTCGCGGTCATAGCCAAAGCCAGGACTGTAGGTATGGTACAAACTCCGGCGATTTACGATCAAACCACAGGAAAATTCA
>JXSN01000345.1 GCA_001276605.1 Achromatium sp. WMS2 | reverse complement strand
TGACTATTACCATGACAAACACTACTATAGTGGTTTGGGTAGTTTCTTCTTGAGTTGGCCAAACAATCTTGCGTACTTCCATCCTGGAATCGTAGACTAAAGCCCACACTCCACGGCCAAGTTCGGTATTGTAGGCTAAAGCCGTTGATATCCCGGCAATAGCCAGCAACGATAATACCCTGAGAAGTGCAGAGTAGGTGTCAAAATGATAAAATGCTACTATACCGGCCGCGAATAGAATCAGGGAAAATACTAGTTTAACCTTATCTAAGCTGGCGCTTATGGTACCAGTCTTCGTGTTCATATGGGTTTGCAATTGGGGCTAGGAAATTTGGCAGGCCAGGAGGGACTTGAACCCCCAACCTGCGGTTTTGGAGACCGCTGCTCTGCCAATTGAGCTACTGGCCTATAGGATGTAATGTTGGTCATTGAGGTTGATAGCACATTGCAATTTGAACCTATGCTGTATGGCACTTAAGCACTAATGCTTAAGCATTATTTCACCAAGTTGTCAATATGCTATCGCGGAACTATTTGGTTTACTCCAGTATTTTGGATACTACACCGGCACCCACGGTACGTCCACCCTCACGAATGGCGAAACGTAGTTTTACTTTTGTAATCAAGACTACACCCGCCAGCGTGCTACTGAAGAAGGCAGCCGGCCTTAAAAGTGGCAGTGCTACACCTAATACCAAGAAAGTTGGGAAGGTTACGCGTGCCCAGATCGAAGAGATCGCCAAAATTAAGCTACCAGATATGACCGCTTCCTCAATGGAAGCAGCGGTAAAAACCATAACTGGTACCGCCTTATCTATGGGTCTTGAGATCGAGGAGGTGTAATTCAATGCCCAAACCAAGCCGCCGCTTTGCCGCTATTCAAGCCAAGGTAGACTCAAAAAAACTTTATGCAGCTGAAGAGGCCTTTGCCCTGCTAAGCAGTCTTTCGTCAGCAAAATTTGTAGAATCAGTAGAAATTGCCATCAACTTAGGCATAGATACACGCAAATCAGACCAAGTAGTGCGTGGTTCGACCTCTTTGCCCAATGGTCTAGGCAAACAGGTACGTGTAGCCGTATTCGCCCAAGGCGCTAACGCCGAAGCTGCCAAAGCAGCTGGAGCCGACATCGTCGGTTTAGACGACTTAGCAGCTGCAATTAAGGGTGGAGACCTAAATTTTGACGTTGCAATTGCTAGCCCTGACGTCATGCGAGTAGTGGGTATGCTCGGTCAAATCCTAGGACCACGCGGCCTAATGCCTAATCCCAAGGTCGGGACTGTTACCAATGACGTGGCTGGAGCCGTACGTAACGCCAAGGCTGGTCAAGTACGTTACCGCACCAGCAAAGACAGCGGAGTCATAAACTGCGCTATCGGAAAAGTAAATTTTACCCCGGTTGCGCTCAAACAAAACCTGGAAGCCTTGCTGCACGACCTCCAAAAGGCCAAGCCAAGTACCTCTAAGGGCGTATACCTCAGAAAAATATTTGCCTCCACCACTATGGGGCCAAGTTTACAATTAGATCAAAGCTCCCTAAGCTTTTAATTTGACGTATCTTTGGGGCAATGACGGGTACTTTTGTGTAAAATTATTAAAAGTACTGGCCATGGCCGTTGAAGACCGCAGGCGCTGTATGACCGCATCATTATCAGGCAAGCAGCTTAATGTGTTTCACAACCTGCGTAAACGGTGCTCCAGAATCGGTAGCAAATGCCTGAGGACGGTGCATCTTTGGAGGTAGCCGATGCTTAACTTGGCACCTCAAAGGGCAGAATGCCCTGTTTTTTGGAGATAATGCGTATGGCTTTA
>JXSN01000344.1 GCA_001276605.1 Achromatium sp. WMS2 | reverse complement strand
ACCAGTTTCATCGACGATAAGTTGCAAGGGACGGGCAGGGCCTTGATCATTGCGGAAGGCAATGCTGTTGTGAAAATTGGTGGCAAATTTAAAATTGTTTAATTGCGGCAGGTGTTGGTGCTGGTGTAGCCGTTGGAGTTGGTGTAGGAGGATCTAGTTCTTCGTCCTCAAACGACAATCCTGCTCCAGACGTTAGCCCAGCCAATTAGTATTTAATCACAGGCCGCACGAACTTTTGGACGCCAGAATTACATTCTGGCGTTTTTGTATTTAAGAGGAACATTCATGGCGCCAAGACCTTGGAGTTTAGTATCCTGGATGCCGATATTGGCAATACATATGCTCCTATGGTTACTGGGTAGCGGCTGTTCCAGCACCCCTAATATCCCAGATTTAGGGAAGGTGCCTAACTTTGGACCAGCAGTTGGCGCTCATTACTACGAATGTCACTTCGAAGATCCAACCTCCGCAAGAACACATTCTGCTAGCAAAATACCTCCGCAATTAAACAATTTTAAATTTGCCACCAATTTTCACAACAGCATTGCCTTCCGCAATGATCAAGGCCCTGCCCGTCCCTTGCAACTTATCGTCGATGAAACTGGTGACATGATACTAATCGATCATATACCAGGCAAATCACTTACCGTACTAACCATGGGCAAAGGTGGCAGAACTATCCTAAGTAGGCACATATTAGGCGTCAACCCGGCCTATCCCACAAAATATCCAGACCTTCAAATGCAAGGAACCTGCTTTGAAACCTGGGGCTTAGCCAATAATTCCCAACAATTACCACTCGTAGGGACATATGACAACGGAACGTAAATTAGATAGGCATATGGGAAAACCAGAATATTTTGCATTAAACGCATGGTTATTTAAGATCCTATCTGGATTGTTGATTTTTAGCCCTATTTTTCGAGGCGGTAACTTACCACTGCCACTTTTGGTAGTGTTTACCCTAGCCTTGGCCCTAATGACACTGGTACTGTGGTATCCAGAACAACTGCATAAAATTCCAACCGGTCCCAAAGTACTCTCCCTGTTGACCCTAATCGTTATAGGGCTAAACTTAGTTCCAGTACCAGAATCATTATGGCTAACCCTAAGCGGCCGCAATCTATACACAGAAGCATTGCAACTGGTTGGCAGCGATCACTCCAATTGGCGAACCATATCAATCTTGCCCAATTACACCCAAGAAGCCTGGTTACGCATGCTAACTATGGTGGCGGTATTTTCCGCAACCTGCTATTTATCTCCAGATCAAATTAAACGCCTGGTTTTTACCGTTATCATTATAGCAAGTTGCGAGTCCGTATTAGGCTTAATGCAGTACGGCGCAGGTGCCAAAACAGTGTTACGTTTTGGTTATACCTCAACAGCTGATGCAGTGGGCACCTATGCTAATCGCGATCATCTAGCTGGATTCTTAGCTATGATCTTACCAGTATTAATGGGCATAATTGCGGTAGATTTAGGTACCGATAGCAGCAAATCACGGAGTAGCCGCCATCGTAAACGCCGCGATTTTTGGGTGTCAGCACAAGGTCAACGCGTCGTATTTATGGGACTAATTATGGTGTTAATCACCCTCTGTATCGTATTCACCAGATCCAGGGCCGGCATCCTGTTAGCCATGTTAGGGCTGTTTATCTCCATGTTAGCATTTGCATGGCGACTGGGCGGCAGCAACATATACGGTCCCGCTGGATCGATAGTAGCAATAATAGCCATCCTAGCCGCCGAGATTGGCCTATTTCCAGTGCTAGACCGCTTTTCTGTGGACCCAATGCAAGATTTGCGAA
>JXSN01000343.1 GCA_001276605.1 Achromatium sp. WMS2 | reverse complement strand
GGGGGGCTGGATACTGATGCCGGTTACCTGTGCCCCCAAATGTTTTAGCCATATGGTGAGCCAGGCACCTTTAAATCCGGTATGGCCGGTCACTAAAACGCGTTTGTTGCGCCAAAAATTAGCATCGGGTAGTCCGTTCATGACCAGGTTTTCCAAGGGGCTTGGCCTTGTTCCCACAGGTTTTCCAGTAGCATTTTGTCGCGGAGGGTGTCCATCGGTTGCCAAAATCCTTTATGTTCAAAAACCATCATTTGGCCGGAGGTTGCGAGTTGGATTAGTGGGGCTGCTTCCCAGCTGGTGTTATCTCCTGCAATGAGGTCAATTACTTGGGGCGATAGGATGAAAAAACCACCGTTGATTAGGCCGCCGTCACCGCGGGGTTTTTCGATAAACCCAGTAACTTGGTTGTTTTCATGTTCGATAGCACCGTAGCGTCCTGGGGGTTGTACCGCGGTTATAGTGGCGAGTTTTCCATGTTGGTGGTGGAAGGCTATTTCTTTGCTGATGTCGACATCGCTAACGCCATCGCCGTAGGTAAAACAGAATGCTGGGTCTTGATCAATGTATTTGCGTACGCGTTTGAGGCGGCCGCCGGTGAGGGTGGTTTCACCGGTATCCACAAGTGTGACTTGCCAGGATTCAGCGTGGCGTTGGTGTACGTGCATTTGGTTGGTGGTCATGTCGAAGGTGACGTCTGACATATGTAGGAAGTAGTTGGCGAAGTATTCCTTGATCATATATCCTTTGTAGCCACAGCAGATTATGAATTCGTTTACTCCGTGTACGGAGTAGAGTTTCATGATGTGCCACAGGATGGGTTTGCCGCCGATTTCGATCATGGGTTTGGGTCTAAGGTTGGTTTCTTCGGAAATGCGGGTTCCAAGACCACCGGCTAGGATTACTGCTTTCATAGTTTGCTACCAATTTTTATGTGCATACTGTGTTATACTCCAAAATTCATATAATAACATAATATGTAGGTGTAATTAGCGTAGTGTAATCGCACCTACTGTCTAGTAAGCTTTTGATATAGTTCAAACAATAAGGTAACCCGGGCTGCATCGTCGGTAAATTTGTGCTTGCTGTACGCAGCGTCTACTGCCAGATCTAGGCGCCGATGGGCCTGGAGTAAATCCACGGGCATCGTTGCTGGATCATACAGGTCGGCTAGGGTGGCGCTGGGATATTTAGCGCGGGTATCTAATACTTTGTGGGCGGCGGTGGTAATAGCAGCCTGTTGCTTGGGGTTAGGATCGGGCCAAGGAAAATTATTATACACAATAGTTGCTGAATATCTATAATCACTTTTTAAACGTCCAGCTACCACCCGCATCCAGGCCATATGCATGGCTGATTCTAATACTCCAAATTCGTACATGGTGGCGTTGGGGATCATTTGGTTGGCATCAGTGGAAATAATATTACTATCGATAAAGCCCATGGGTATGTAGGTACGTCGCTCCGAAGACACCCGGGGAACCAAAATATAATGTCCAGATTGCGGTTGACGGTTTTCAGCAAATAAAAAGGCTGTTGCAGCACGTTCTACCGTGACGTCCTTTTTACTCGCCAAGCGCATTTCTTTAGCCGCCATCACCCGCTGCATTACTTCTGGCATAGCACGCAATTCCTGGGGCTGAATTCCAACGAACCACAGACACCAGCGTTCTTTACCATTGATAAACTCATCAGCCCCTAATAATGGCCTAATCCAAGGTGCGGCCTGTGGTTCCTTAGCCAATAATGCAGCTTTATCCTCTGTGGAGAGCAGTAAATTACCACCGTCAACTGGAATACTACCATGTACCATGGGACTAACCT
>JXSN01000342.1 GCA_001276605.1 Achromatium sp. WMS2 | reverse complement strand
GGATCCTTTTTCAAACAAGGTTTCGCACTTGGACTAGATTTTACCGGCGGTATACTGTTGGAAGTAAATTATAAACAAGATCTTGACACCTTAAATGGGATTAGAACAACCTTAAAACAAGCTGGGTTTACTGACGCTGCTGTGCAGCGCTTTGGAACCCCCCGAGACGCCCTAATTCGGCTTGGTCCCCGAACTGGTCAAGATAGTACTAGCCTGAGCAACAAAGCCCTTGCCGCCCTACAGCAGGTCGAAGCTAGTAAACCTAACGGTGGTAACAGTGTTGAACTGCGACGTGTGGAATACGTGGGCCCTCAGGTCGGTAGTGAATTGATAGAAGAAGCCGGTCTAGCCATACTGTATTCCCTTATTGGCATCCTGATTTATGTAGCCATGCGTTTTGAATACCGCTTTGCCGTAGGAGCAATCGTTGCTACTGTGCACGATGTGATCATAACCCTAGGCGTATTCTCCCTATGGCAGATCGAATTTGATTTAACCGTATTAGCAGCAGTGTTAGCTGTTATTGGTTACTCACTCAATGATACCATTATAGTATTCGATAGAATTAGAGAGAATTTCCGTAGAGTGCGCAAGGGTACAGTATTAGAGATAATTAACCTATCGCTTAATGAAACTTTATCGCGTACCATGATTACCTCTGGTACCACCGTACTTACAGTACTAGCGTTGTTTATATTTGGCGGTGAAATTATCCACAGCTTCGCCCTAGCACTACTGGTTGGAATATTTGTTGGTACTTATTCCTCGATTTACGTAGCCAGTGCCTCAGTTATTGCCTTGGGCATAAGCCGTGCTAATCTAATAGTACCAAAGCACAACCCCAACCTAGATGGTATGCCCTAGTTTTAATCCCTAGAGTGTGTTGACGCATAATATTATTATGGTTATGTTCTTGTGGGGATGCCGGAGCGTCCCCGGATGGGTTTCCACGCTGGAGCATAGGAACGATCGACTTTTCTTGTGGAAACGCAAGGAGCATCCCCGGCTGCGTTCCCACGCCAGAGCATGGGAACGATCATAAAGCACAACCCCAGCCTAGACAGTATGCCTTAGTTTTAATTTTCATAGAACGACCTAATATAAGTTAAAACATAATATTGTTGTACTATAACTCTAAAAATGCGCTATATTTATCAAATAAGAAATTGGTCTAGGTATTGAGTTAACTTGACCAATTTGGTAACTTGAATTCCTAGGCGGCTTATAATTAGCTTTGACATGGTTAAGGTGAGCTGTTTTCGCAGTATGGCCACTAGAAACGTTACGTTATCCTGGTTATTTTCAAAATGAACATGGTTGGTTTGCACCGTTTCAGGTCTAGGTCAACGCCTTGTGCAATTTGGCCTTCGACAAAGGTATATTTTTTGCCTACAATTTATTCTCGCAGGGGTGGGCTATTGAATTAGTGCAGCTCCTGGTCCTGGTACTCGGAGTTAGAAGGATAACGTATCTTATGATGGCCCGTACCCAACTAATCTGGTTTCCCTATCACTTAACATACATTGCAAGTGGTATAATGGGAATTTACTCAACCGTCGTTTTCACCAAAGAGGTCCGCCCCGGTGGAGGATACTTACGCCCGCGATTATAGACAAAGCCGCGTTTCCGCTGATCGTTATGCTGACTATGTACAGCTACAAAGCGGATCGAGGCGAATAATTCTTGTAGAACATGAGCAGGATGCGCTTAAGGCCGGCATCATGGAATTTGGTTTAACACTGCAAGAAGCTAGTGCCATGCTGCATCGAACAGCTGAAGAACAGGGATTAGCCCTAGAAAGTCAAGTCGAAAAGCACATGGAA
>JXSN01000341.1 GCA_001276605.1 Achromatium sp. WMS2 | reverse complement strand
ATGGATGCTGGTACCGAGAAGGATATTGCGGAGTTGTTGGGCTAAATAGTTAGTTGTAGGTTGGGTGCTAATCCATTCTAGTAATTTACCACTGTTAATGGCAACGATGTGTAATAGGTTATTTGGATATACGGGGTTGGCAAAGGGTTCAAATATTTCGTCTAGAAGTTGATTCGCAGTTTTATGCTTCCAAGACGCAGAGCCATCGAGATTGACCTTAAGATGTTGGCCGTGGGGTAGCTGGTATTCCCATATGCGGCGCGAGGAGTTATGGTTGCTTATTCCGAGACGGCTGGCTAGGTATTGGAGAAAGGCGGTTTTACCATCTCCG
Organism: Achromatium sp. WMS2; assembly: GCA_001276605.1. Taxonomy (GTDB): domain Bacteria; phylum Pseudomonadota; class Gammaproteobacteria; order Chromatiales; family Chromatiaceae; genus WMS2. Next base: position 1,496 of record JXSN01000341.1, on the reverse strand, counting down.
GCATTGCCGGTAAGTATGATCAGACTGATTTTATTGGCTAAAATTTCATTGAGCAGGTTGTTATCTAGCTGAGTTGCAATGTAGGTATTGTAGGCAAAGTCGGAATCTAGGCCACGAGTTTCAGTATTGCTATATTGCGAACCTGGATACAGCGCCAGGAGGTTAAGTAGCCATGGGACACTGTGTGCACTCATAGGTGTTGGTAATTGGTCGTTAATCTTAAAAGTATGTTAATTCATCAAGCCCAAATGAGATTAGGGCTTGATCGAGTAACTATGTATTATTCTGTAATAATGTATTACTATGAGATTTAAATGCAATCATTTAGCAAATAGATCTTTATTTACCGCTTTAGATTGAGCATCTTGGCGTGTGATAAGGCCTTTGGATAGAGCTTGCTGTAATCCTTGATCCAGGGTTTGCATACCATGAGCGTGACCGGTTTGAATGGATGAGTACATTTGCGGCACCTTATCTTCTCGAATAAGGTTGCGGATAGCTGGAATACCAACCATAATTTCGTGGACTGCGACGCGGCCACCTCCAACTTTTTTAAGCAAGGCCTGTGATACCACAGAACGTAGGGATTCTGAAAGCATGGACCGCACCATGGGTTTTTCTGCGGCTGGAAATACGTCCACAATACGGTCAATGGTTTTAGCCGCAGAGCTGGTATGCAAGGTACCAAATACAAGGTGACCAGTTTCAGCAGCCGTTAGGGCCAGACGAATTGTTTCTAAATCCCGCATTTCACCAACCAGGATTATATCGGGATCTTCACGCAATGCCGAGCGCAGAGCTTCGTTAAATCCATGGGTATGTCGATGCACTTCACGCTGATTTACTAAACACTTTTTGCTTTTATGTACAAATTCTATTGGGTCTTCTACACTAAGAATATGTCCATAGTGATTGTCGTTAATATAGTCAAGCATAGCAGCTAGGGTAGTTGATTTTCCCGAGCCAGTAGGCCCTGTAACCAAGATCATGCCCCGGTGCTGTTGCACTAGTTTTTTGAAAATCTCTGGTGCCCCCAGCTGTTCCAAAGATAATACTTTAGAGGGAATAGTACGAAATACCGCAGCTGCACCACGGTGTTGGTTATAGGCATTGACGCGAAATCTGGCTAACCCTGGGATTTCAAATGAAAAGTCAGTTTCTAAAAACTCTTCATAATCTTTACGTTGCTTGTCATTCATTATATCGTAGATCAGCGAGTGTACCTCTTTGTGCTCTAATTGGGGTACGTTAATGCGTCTGACGTCGCCATCTACTCGGATTTAGAAACAATTCGTCTGGCCCTAACGGCTGCTGAAACTGCGAATCAACTTCTAGACGAAATATTTGAACCCTTTGCCAACCCCGTATATCCAAATAACCTATTACACATCGTTGCCATTAACAGTGGTAAATTACTAGAATGGATTAGCACCCAACCTACAACTAACTATTTAGCCCAACAACTCCGCAATATCCTTCTCGGTACCAGCATCCAT
>JXSN01000340.1 GCA_001276605.1 Achromatium sp. WMS2 | reverse complement strand
CCCTATCCATTTTGGGTAATATATTATATGTTAAATATTATAAATATTGATTTTTATTGAACTAAAACAATTAAACTGCAAGCTAATTCTATAATCAGCGTTTATAGTAACATACTAATTTGGTTTTTAGTAGTCAAAAAAATAATTATGCTTTTGCAGCTGCGTTATCTAGGGTGGGTTGGCATGTGGTATCGTTATGATCGAATTCTTGTGGGGATGCAGGAGCGTTGCTGGCTGCTTTTCCACGCTAGAGCGCGCTAACTATCATAAATAGTAATCAGTTAGGTGACTAAAGGTGCTTTTTCATCTGCTTGGTTTAAAGAATACGGTTTCGTAGGTTTAATTGGAGCAAACAGTTGTACCTAGGGGCCACATGCCATTTTATGTAAATATAGTAGTATAATTGTACAACGAAGCAGTTATGTGCTTACATCACGACAAGCTGCGTTTGAAATCTTTATAACTAAAGCTTTTTACCCGTTCTAGGGTTCCATCTAAACGTCTTACCACAATTGATGGCATTGCTAGACCATTGAACCAATTTTTTTTGACCATAGTGTAACCGGCTGCATCTCCAATGCGCACTTCTGTTCCAGGTTTCAAACGCTGTTGCAATTGATACTCGCCAAAGACATCACCCGCCAAACAACTGCGTCCTGCAATAATAACTTTATGTTTACCAGCTCCTGGTAGCGTAATTTGTGGATTAGTACGATAAATCAAGTGATCTAGCATATGTGCTTCTACTGATGCATCCACTATGGCTATATCTAACTCATTGTGTACTACATCAACTACGGTGGTAACCAACTCAGCACAATTGGTAATAGCGGCTTCTCCAGGTTCCAAATATACCTGGATACCAAAGCGTTCGGCAAATTGTTTTAGGCGCTGAGAAAATTGTTCTAATGGGTAACCGTCCTTGGTAAAAGCTAATCCCCCACCTAAACTCACCCATTCCATGTGCTCCAATATATTACCATACTGATATTCAATGCTACCTAAAGCTTTGGAAAAAATATCTAAATTGTCATTTTCGCAATTAAAATGTAGCATTAATCCACTAAGTAATGGTAGTACGGATTTTACAGCTTTTATATCACATACCCCTAGCCTAGAATAGCGTCGCGCCGGATTAGCTAAATCATAATGAGAATAACTGACGCCAGGGTTTACCCTTAAACCTAGTCTAATGCCTCTAACCTCTTTTCTATATTTTACAAGTTGCGATACTGAATTGAAAATAACCTTACTTGCAAAGCGGCGTACGGCTTTAATCTCGTTAGGTGCAAATCCAACGCTGTAGGCATGAACCTCCTTACCAAAAGTCTCGTAACCTAGGCGTGCTTCAAACAGAGAGCTGCTAGTTGTACCATCCAGATAATTACGCATCAGCTCAAATACACCCCAAGTGGAGAAGCATTTTAAAGCTAGTACGGACTTGGCACCAGATGTTAAGCGTACTCTTTGTATTATCTTTAAATTATGTTTTAAGCGTGCTTCATCAATCAAATAATAAGGGGTTGTTACAATTTTCATCTTCGACATTATCAAGGTTAACTATTCGATTTTTGAATGAAAAGCTAATAAATATCTGCGATTTAACGCTGTTCAGCCGTTAGCATTATTGGTTTGGGTTTCATAGATTGCAGTAGATGCATAATTACGTAATCTTGCTACTTATTCAGGATGGAGTAAGTTTGCTCAATTGTGTTGAGTTGGTTACCACCGTAGTTGATGTAGTACACAATGAGTTAGATATAGCCATAGTGGATGCATCAGTAGAAGCACATATGCTAGATCACTTGATTTATCGTACTAATCCACAAATTACGCTACCAGGAGCTGGTA
>JXSN01000339.1 GCA_001276605.1 Achromatium sp. WMS2 | reverse complement strand
GTTCATAACATCATCAAATTAGGCACGGTACCGCACTGGCTAGAGTATGATATTGTATGCAATCAGATCAAAAATTGTAATTGGTAATGTCACAAGCCTACCTCAACCTACAACACTAACCAATGCTGAAACGCCGTCGCTACCACAATTATCTTGAACAGGACCTAATATATGACCTCAGACACGCGCAGAATTTTAGTGACTAGCGCCCTACCCTACGCGAATGGACCAATTCATATCGGCCACCTTGTAGAGTACATTCAAACTGACATTTGGGTGCGATTTCAGAAAATGCAAGGGCATCAATGTTTCTATGTCTGTGCTGACGATGCTCATGGTACCCCTATCATGCTCAAAGCTCATGCGCATAATATTACCCCGGAGCAGCTGATAACCCAGATAGCTCAGGAGCATATAGCAGATTTCGCTGCCTTTTACATCGAATTTGACCAGTATCATTCTACCCATTCTAGCGAAAACCAGTATTACGCTACCCTAATCTACGAACGCAATCGTCAAGCCGGGCATATCACAGAACGCACCATAACCCAAGCTTATGATCCAGTAAAAAATATGTTTTTACCTGATCGTTATATTAAGGGTGATTGCCCTATATGCGGTGCTAGCGAACAATATGGTGATAACTGCGAGGCCTGTGGTGCTAGCTATTCGCCTAGCGAGCTTAAAAATCCGCGTTCTGCTGTCTCAGGAGCCATTCCTGAATACCGTAATTCAGAACATTTATTCTTTAAATTACAGGATTTTGAAGCAATATTACGCACCTGGACTAATAGTGGAACTTTGCAACCTGAAGTAATTAACAAGCTTGAGGAATGGTTCAAGGTCGGTTTGCAAGAATGGGATATTTCCAGAGATGCGCCTTATTTTGGTTTTGAAATTCCGAAATATCCCGGTAAATATTTTTACGTTTGGCTCGATGCCCCCATAGGCTATATGGCAAGTTTCCAGGCTTTGTGTAATCGTAATCCGGAACTAAAATTTGCCGACTTTTGGGGACCGGAAGCTAGCTCTGAATTGTATAACTTTATCGGCAAAGATATAATGTACTTTCACACGCTATTTTGGCCAGCAATGCTACATGGTGCCGGATTTCGCACTCCAACCGCAGTATTTTGCCATGGGTTTCTGACTGTTAACGGCCTCAAAATGTCCAAATCCAAAGGTACCTTTATCAAAGCAGCAACCTATCTCAAATATCTACAATCTGAGGCCCTAAGATATTATTTTGCAGCCAAACTTAGCAGTAGTGTGGAAGATATTGATCTCAATCTAGAGGATTTTGTCGCCAAATTTAATTCGGACCTAGTCGGCAAATTGGTAAATATTGCTAGCCGCTGTGCTGGATTTATCACTAAGTGTTTCGCCGGACGCTTGGCGCCTACACTTTCCGAACCTGATTTGTATAACCAATTTATAGCCGCAAGCCCCGCTATTGCTGAGTATTACGAACGTCGTGAATACAGCAAAGTAGTCAAAGAAGTCATGGCTTTAGCCGATATAGCCAATCAGTATATAAATAATGCTAAACCTTGGGAGATTGCCAAACAAGACGGCCAAGAACTGCAATTACAAGAAATTTGCACTACCGGATTAAATCTATTTCGAGTTCTAATTGGCTATTTAAGGCCAGTACTGCCAGCTATTGCAGCTAAATCTGAGGTCATATATTAGGTCCTGTTCAAGATAATTGTGGTAGCGACGGCGTTTCAGCATTGGTTAGTGTTGTAGGTTGAGGTAGGCTTGTGACATTACCAATTACAATTTTTGATCTGATTGCATACAATATCATACTCTAGCCAGTGCGGTACCGTGCCTAATTTGATGATGTTATGAAC
>JXSN01000338.1 GCA_001276605.1 Achromatium sp. WMS2 | reverse complement strand
CATACAAGGTGGTGGGGGTGCTAGTTTTAATATGGGTTTGGGAGGTTTAGGTTTTGGCATAGTGTTACACTCCGTTGGGTTAGGTTATGCATGAATCGCGTTTTCAAAGTATTAACCCATAATAAAACTAACGCCCCCATCACCTTGGATGAAATGTAACAGCAATGGAATCGACTACTGGGTGCATATACCTTCAAGAAAATGTGGAATTCATATTCGAGGACTGGCATTGTTGTGCGGGGTATCTACTAGCACTATCTACAATGCAGTTAGAGGATCCAAAAAAGCCGAGAGAGAAGTGTTCGAAATAAGAACCACTAATCTTAGTAATATACTAAAAGATAAAACTATTTTTCTTGAAGAAGTGTTCGAAATAAGCCCTACACAACAAGGCGGACCAGTCAAAGTTATCCTATCTGATCACAATTCACACGTAACCTAACCCAACGGAGTGACGCTATGCCAAAACCTAAACCTCCTAAATCCCCCCAACCCATATTAAAACTGGCACCCCCATCACCTTGGATGAAGTGTCACAGCAATGGAATCGACTACTGGGTACATATACCTTCAAGGAAATGTGGAATTCATATTCGAGGACTGGCATTGTTGTGCGGGGTTACTCATAGAGTAATTCAAAACGCTATACAAACAGTCAAAAAAGGCAAAGGAGAAGTGGCTCAAATAAGGGAGACCAATCTTTACAACTTATTAAAAAATAAGATTATTTTTCTTGAAGAAGTGGCTCAAATAAGCCCTAAACAAAAAGGTGGACCCGTCAAAGTAATCTGCTCTGATGTCTGTGCTATCCTGATTCGTTACTACGCAGAAAAAGACAAAGCTGCAGCCATGAAAACTGCCCTAGCCTTTATGGAATTCGGTATCGAACAATACATCTACATCAAAGTGGGTTTTATTCCTAAACCCGAGACTATTATGTTTGACGAATTAGAATTGCTCATCAATAAAGAAACCATACAAGTCAACAAAGCTCGTCAAGAGGAAGTCCAGTATTTTACGAATCCGATTACTGGCGAATGTGGTATTGATATCAACAGTTTAAGTTTTCTCTGTGGCGGGGTTGCGGTTAAACATATTGAGACTTTTGTTGCTAATTATCCGGAACCTTTTTTACAGCCACAGCAAACTCTAAAAATAGTTAAAGCGGCAATTTGTGCTGATGTTTTATATCATTTCGGCTACGAGAATAAACCCCGTAAAACTTTAGCTCAGTATTTTGCTCAAACCTTAGACCCCATTGTTCCAGTTTTGCATAAAAAAACCAATTATCAAACTCCGGCTGCTACTGCTCGGGAAGATCAATTGGAACAACAAGTAGAGTTATTAAAACGGGAAAATCAGCGTTTACGAGAATTAGCGCAAATAGATACAGCTGATCCAATAGTGCATTGGCATCGGATTATGGGACAAGTGCTGGCAAGAGTTTTGCCCAATCTCAATTGGGAGCTACATTTTGAGAGAAACACCAGTGTGACACAGTTGTTGGACATCTTGATTCTCAAGCGCTCTAATTCTGAAGCAACAACTGCTCCTTTGCCTGATGGGTTATTGCCGCACGTTGATATTGGTATGTTGACTTATAAATCGCATCAAGAGTCGTTAACTGAATGGTCTATTCAAGAGTTAATAAGCCATTATGTGGGTTATCGTAAAATTTTATCTAACAATGATAATAATAACTTACCAGCAGCTGAACGGTTTCAATTGTACGCGGTAACCACAGCTTTTCCACAAGCTTTAGCCGCTTCTATGGGATTTAGTTGGCAAGCAACCGATCAGCTTGGAGTCTACAATTTAATCTTGGGTAAATTAACTATAATTGTAATAGTTACTAAG
>JXSN01000035.1 GCA_001276605.1 Achromatium sp. WMS2 | reverse complement strand
GTACGCATCGCGTACCTAAAGCAATATGGTGCAATGCCCGTTGGTTATTGCACCCTACGGGCTAGGCTACACGCGGCGGGATCCACTGCGTTTCTCCCGCCCTACGGGCTAGCCAGGTAGTTTCAAGCTATCATGGTATAAATACAAGCTTTTCTGTGGAGGTGTGGTGGGGACGCTGGAGCGTCCCTTGCGGCGTTTCTACGCGGGAGGGTGGGAACGATCAAAAGCGTGCGGTTGCGCTTTACTAATCGCACCGATGGTTGCAAAACAGTGCGGCTAATTCTAAATCCTCGGGGTGGGTAATTTTTATGTTATCCAGATGTCCTGAGATTAAGGTTGGTTGGTATCCGGCTAGTTCTACGGCTTCTGCTTCATCCGTTACAAGTTTTTGAATTTGTATAGCTGCCTTGAGTGCGTGTTTTAGGATTCCAAAGCGGAACATTTGGGGGGTTTGAGCATGCCAAAGTTTATCCCTAGGTACGGTTGCTATCACAGAGTTGTTGGTAGCGGCGCGTTTCATGGTATCGCGCACCGGGATGCCAAGTAGGCCTCCAACCGGATTAGGTGTAAGCTCCGTGATAAGTTTATCCAAATCGGCATGACGTAGGCAGGGGCGCACGGCGTCGTGAACCAATACCCAGTCCATAGGATTAGCGAGATTATTCAGCATTTCTAGGGCATTGAGTACTGAATGACAACGTTCGTTACCACCTGGTGCTAGCAATATCTTATTGTTGTTGGCAAAAACAGTTTGAGGCCACCATGGGTCTGTGGCATTAATTGCTACTATGATTGAGGTAATATGCGGACTATCCAGTAGGCGTTCTATACTGTGCTCTATGACCGGCCGTCCATTTAGGTTGAGATATTGCTTGGGAATAGGTCCACCCATGCGTTGGCCTACGCCCGCGGCCGGTATTATAGCAAAATAGTTGTTTGATCCTGAATTCATGGGGTTGATTTAGCCGCGGAATCAGGATTGGTGGCTTTGGGATTTGGCGTTACCGTTTGATAAAACACCTCGCCTTGTCGAATCATTTCCAATTCGGTGCGTGCCCTTTCTTCTAGGGCTTCGAGACCAAATTTGAGGTCTAGCACTTCGGCTTCTAGGATTTCGTTGCGATTATTGAGGCGTTCCAACTCTTGTTGCTGTTGCATTACCTCATTATTTAAGCGTTGGACGTCGGTTATACTGCCTGGACCTTGCCACAGTCGGAATTGTAGCCAAGCTAGCAGTGCTATTAGCACCAAGATAAAGATTCGCATGGGTTTATGTGTTTTACCTAGACTACAGTTTATAGAAATTGAAAAGCTCCCCTACCGGCATAGGTTGCTTCTGTACCCAGCTGGTCCTCGATACGCATTAGTTGGTTATATTTAGCTACTCTGTCGGAACGAGATAGGGACCCGGTTTTGATTTGACCAGCATTACTTGCTACCGCTAGGTCGGCGATGCTGGTATCTTCAGTTTCACCAGAGCGGTGGGAAATTATTGTTTTATAACCAGCTTTGTGGGCTAGATTGATAGCTGCCATAGTTTCGGTTAAAGTGCCAATTTGGTTGACTTTAATCAGAATGGCATTGGCGATTTTGGAGTCTATACCCCTTTGTAAAAGTTTGGTATTAGTAACAAATAGGTCATCACCTACAAGCTGTACTTGACCACCCAACCTGTCGCTGAGAATGGTCCAACCAATCCAGTCGTTTTCATCCATTCCGTCTTCGATGGTGATGATTGGGTATTGTGCAACCCAGCTTGCTAGCAATTCGGTAAATTGTTCCGCAGTATAGGTTTTACCCTCGGATGCTAGCACGTAGTTTCCATCTTGGTAGAATTCTGAACTGGCTACATCCAGGCCTAGATAGAGATCAGTACCGGCCTTAAACCCTGCTGTGTGGATACCTTCCAGGATCAATTCGAGTGCTTCTACATTGGAGCGTAGATCTGGGGCAAAGCCACCTTCATCGCCTACGCCGGTGCTTAGTCCTTTGCCATGGATGACGGATTTTAGGGCGTGGAAAACTTCGGCTCCGTAGCGAACCGCTTCACGTATGGAATTGGCGCCCACGGGTAAGATCATAAATTCCTGGCAATCTAAACGGTTTGCGGCATGGGCACCGCCGTTTATGATATTCATCATTGGTACTGGTAGCCGGTAGGGACCGATACCTAGATATTGGTATAGGGGTAAATTTTGTTCCCTAGCGGCGGTGTGGGCTGTGGCTAGGGACACCCCTAGTATGGCATTAGCTCCCAAGCGTTCTTTATTCTCAGTACCATCCAATTCCAACATAGTTTGGTCAATGGCAGCTTGTTCGGTAACTTCGAGCCCTTCTAGCTTGGGACGTATGATCGCGTTGACGTTAGCCACAGCGCGCTGTACTCCCTTGCCGTTATAGCGGCTGGGATCTTGATCGCGTAGCTCCAGGGCCTCGCGGCTGCCAGTGGAGGCACCCGAAGGCACTGCTGCTCTGCCTATGGCATTGTGTTCTGTGGTTACTTCTACTTCTAGAGTGGGATTACCTCTGGAATCTAAGATTTCACGTGCTTGGATATTAACAATTTTAGACATAAATAGGCTCCAGCCTGGATATCACAGTAATTTAGAATTCAGGAATATTTAAACCACTTGTTTATCAGTGTCATTGGCTATTAGTTGTGAATATGGGTAAAGCGATTAGTTGCCTGATGCATTGATCGAAGGTGGTCATATGGATCATATTATTTTACAGGGGCTAGCGAGAAGTCGCAAAAGGTAAGTTTTGACTGGGCTATGCTTGGGATTTATTTGTAACCATATTTTGAATGTTTTTAATGGTATGGCGTAGTTTGGCTTATATAGCGTTTTGTGGTATGCTAATTGGTGTTGATTTAGTGTCAATGGACGTGAGTCTATAGTTATTTGGGAATATATACTGCCTGTAACAGTAATAATATTTTGCAACCTGGTGCTTGTTTATCCTCAGCCATAGTTCAATGATAAGGCTATGCCTTCTACTCATTCCACTTGAAGTTTTGTCCGCTTATTTAGGCACGGCGGGCGCTCCGGTCCCGTTTGGAAATCAACTTGATGGTTCTCCTGTCACAAATGTCACCAAGTAAAAGGAGCTATTTATGCAGTCTTCTCTAACCAGTACTCCTCCAAGCCTAATTAGGCGCTATCACGTTGCATCCGTGGATAAAGCCCAGTCTCCACCTAACGGTAGTGATGGCGATTGGTATCGTTATGTTTTAGCGGGCGGGCGTACTCCCATTACCGGTTTGCGCCGTGGCACTTTGAATGAGGTTACGGAGCATGCTAGGCGTTGTGTTAGGGATCTAAACGATCGCAATAGCGGTAAACGTTTGTCAGCCTGGGGCACACGACGTACCAAGGCTTCTGCTTCTGCTGGCTAAACCAAAACGCCCATACCCAAATATAGGCTGGAGTGACGTGCAACATCCCCATGCTTATAGTAGAACAATTTTAGTATAGTCTTGGTATATTGTCACCCTCATTTGTGCAGTCGCCTGCGGTTAGATCCAACTAATCGGGGTTGCTCTTAACTATTTTTTAAGTTTGAGGTATTAGGTTTTGGACGTTGATACATTACTTCATGCCGGTTGGATAGCTACGGTAGATGCCAACAATAGCATATTGACTCAGCATAGTTTAGCCATGAATGCGGGCCGCATATGTGCTATATTACCCAGAACAGAAGCAAAAGAGCAACTACAGGCGCGATTATCTTGCGATTTAGATGGCCATATCTTGATTCCAGGACTTGTCAACTGTCATACCCACGCAGCAATGAGCTTGCTGCGGGGGATAGCTGATGATTTGCCTTTTAATACTTGGTTGCATGATTACATTTGGCCGACCGAGGCACGTTGGGCTAGTGAGGAATTTGTGCATGATGGTACCCAATTGGCATTATTGGAGATGTTACGGGGTGGTACTACGTGCTTTAATGATATGTACTTTTTTCCAGATGTGACAGCTAATGCGGTGGCTAAAGCCAAGATGCGAGCATGTATCGGGATGATTGTGTTAGATTTTCCAACTTCTTGGGCTGATAATTCGGATGCTTACTTCGCTAAAGGGTTGGCATTGCATGATCAGTTTCGAAATAACGATTTGATTGTTACCGCCTTTGCACCCCATGCTCCATATTCAGTGGCAAATCCTAATTTGGAACGCATTGTGGTACTGGCTGAGGAGCTGAATTTGCCGGTACATATACATTTACACGAAGCGGAGGCTGAGATCGCCAATTCTATGAGTGAATACGGGATGAGGCCTTTGGAACGGATGCAGGATTTGGGTTTGTTGTCGCCACGTTTGGTTGCGGTGCACATGACTCAGTTGCTTCCAGAAGAGATTAGTGCCCTGGCGGTTCACGGTAGTAACGTAGTACATTGTCCGGAGTCGAATCTTAAGCTTGCTAGTGGGATAAGTCCGATAGTCGATTTAGTTAATGCTGGGGTTAATTGTGCGTTAGGTACGGATGGTCCAGCTAGTAATAATGATTTGAATTTATTTGGTGAGATGCATACAGCGGCGTTGTTGGCCAAGGGGACTACGGGAAATGCGTCTGCATTGCCAGCGGCTCAGGTTTTGCGCATGGCTACAATGAATGGGGCCAAGGCTTTGGGGGTGGAGTCTGTAATTGGTTCTTTGGAACTGGGTAAGGATGCAGACGTAGTTGCGGTAGATTTAAATGCAGCTGAAACCACGCCAGTCTACAATCCGGTATCACAGTTGGTTTATGCTAGCTCGCGTTTTCAGGTGCGTCATGTATGGGTCAAAGGCCAGCATCTGCTTGACAACAGGCTGGCTGTTACCTTGGATCAGGATTCGATACTCAAGCGGGCCAGGGTTTGGGCTGAGCGCATTCTTAGTCAACAATAATAGTGCCGTATCGCAGTAAATAACCGTAATAGCTATTTTGTTGGTTAATCAAACAATTTGGCCCATTCAGTATAGTCGCTTGACTCGGTATCGTATACGATGACACCTATCTCGTATTGGTCGGTCTCCATTTTGTGCTGACACCAACGTACTTCGCCAGATAACAGTATGTATTGGGGTTTTACTTCAAGTTCTAAACAAATATCCAGAATACACTTAGGTATTATGGGTTGGGGTGATAATAGCCGTAGGCCACTTGTGGATACATCGATTGTGGTGCAATGCACAGTATCTGTCGATGTTCTATCGTTTGTTCTAGGGTGCATAACGCGTACTGCAACTATTTCGCGGCTGCTGAGGCGTTGCCCACTGCGTGCGTCCATGGTATACTTATATATTGGTGTATTGTTCGCCACTCATATCCTTCCTATATCTTTCCAATGCGATCGGTTATCAAGCTCCTTAAGGTATCCTCAAAATCGGTTCCTTGGTCAATTATATGAGCATTTCCCTCAACAATTTGATTTGCCAACTCTGCCTCTAGCATCTCAGCAACTTTTTGTCCAATACCATCTACAAATATCATTTTTTTAGTGGTTCTAAGTTTTAGGGCTAGTTTGCATTCTAACTTTTTGTTGTCTTTAGTCAGTAATTCTAGCCATCCACCTGGTTGAATATCACGTACTGCTTTTAAGGCAGTTTGCAGGGCCTGTTCTTTATATTTTTGTTCAGCCAAGCTTTGTGCCTGGGATGCGGCTTCAAGCTCTTGCTTCTTTTGCTCGCGTAGGGCCTTTTCTTCTCTGTCAATTTTGCGGTGTAATTCTCTTGCTGCTTCGACTGCCTTTTGTTCAGCTGCCACCTCGGATGGGGCGGTATCTTGCATGACCGTATCAGATGTTCGATGTTGTGATTGTTCTTTGGATTGTGCTAATTGTTCTCGTTCCAAACGTTCGCGTCTAGCTGCTATAATCCGTTCTATCTGACTGGCTCTGGTGCGTTCGCGCTCGGAAATGTAAACCTTAGATTCTAAACGCTGCAATAGTTCTTCCAGCTGTACCGTACCAGCTTCAAAAGCATTGGGCACGATGGATCCCGTGTCGATAAGTTTTAGTTTGCCGGTAGCCATAAATTTAGCGAGGCCTCGAATCATTATGCTGGCAACCCGCATACCAGAGGTGTTGGAAAACAAGCAATAGTTGAAATTTATCTCCTTTTTTATCAGTTTACAGTGTACATTGCGTCCATCGGTGTTGAGTATATACCAATTGCCAATCTGCATGGCGTCCAGAGTTTTTTGATCCTCTGGTGGGTAATTGCCATCAGGAACAGCTATGGTTTGGCTTGGATCTGGTACCGGTACTTTTTGGAAACCAGAAGTATCTATTTTTTTACCACTATGAATCACTTCTAATGGAAATTCCTCCAGGTATTTCAAAACTCTTTGGGTTAGGTGTACTTCCTGATAGATACTTTCAGTTTCGCTGTACAGAAAGGGGAGGACATGCGACAATTCATTTTGGTAAAATTGCATCATGTCATTAGCATTTTCGATGTATAGACCTTTTACAATAGTCGCAATAGCATCTATACCTTGTTGCCACGCTTGACTATTGCTGCCTTTTTTGAGATAAACTATATGTAGGTATTTACTCCAAATTTCTTGAAAAAATCGTACCAAATCTGCCGGTATGGCTTTACCATTTATTGCTAATAATACGGATCTATCTATAAAGGACCGTGCGTCGTCACGCACTGCCGTGTTGTGCTCTTTCTTTATTAGGTTGTTTTCGAAAACTTGAGATTGATGATCGTAGTCATGGACTACTTTGGTAAATTCACTTAATATTGTCTGGCACGCTTGCTCCTCGTTGAAGACTGACACTGTGGTTTCGGCTACTCGTTGCTCGGCATCCTTAATCAGGGTACCGGCGCGTTGCCCTGAGTAGTCGTCATAGCCAATTAGCTTGCTTATGAGCAGTTCTAAAAATTTTCGATGTGGGCGTTCAACATCGCCTAAAGCCTCGGAATCAATGAGTAACATGCGTAACAAGCAAATCTGGAGGCCTTGGATAGCGGAGTACACGCGCCCATGCACCTCTGGCATGGATTTTATCGCTCCAAATACAGATTCAACAAATTGTATTAGGGCCAGTTGGCGTGCGGATAAAATTAGCTGTTCGTTCCTTTCATTGAGCATTCCTTGCAAGTCATCTCCTATGAGGAATTGCAAGGAGTGTAAGTCGCTGGATACCATGTGGGCAACGTACCTGTTGCCAATTAGCTGCAATAGACCTAAGAGTTTTTCATTCGGCATAAACTCTCCGTCGGACAGCTTGCCGTCATACAAACGACGTTCTAAGTGGTCTATAACAGCGATTATGGAGGGTAGTCTATATGATTGCATTGGTAGATTGAGCAAGATATCTTGCCATTGTATTGAGACGTGTTTAACATTATGGCCATTGTGGCGACTAATATAAAAAAACAGTATGGACAATACATTTGTTTAGGGCTTGCGGACAAAATGGGCCGCCTGATGGCCATCCCTTTAGGATCGCGTTGATAACAACCTCTCCATATTATAAACATCTTGTTGCCATATTCCAATGGTCAATTATCTAGAGAGTCTCTATTTTTGAGAATTTGCGTGCAAATGTTTGATGCATAAGATACGTATTTACACCGACCAGTATCTACATTCAGGAAGCTGCTTAGTTCTTAGTGACGAACTTAAGCACCGATTGCAGGTGGTTCTAAGGTCATCCCCCGGTACACTGTTGTATTTATTTAATGGTGACGGTAAGGAATATACTGGTACCCTAACTGCTGCTGGAACTGTGGAATTATCCGATGTCTGCCGTGTAGAACCCTTGCCCAAGCTAAGAGTACACTTGGTGTTGAGTGCCTCTAAGGGTGAGCGTTTGGATTTCTCGATACAAAAATCTGTGGAGCTAGGAGTTACTAGCCTTTCTCTATTAGAATCCGAACGTAGTATGGTTAAGATACCCAAGGACCGGATAGCACGCCGTATGGACCATTGGCAGCGTATTATCATTGCGGCCTGTGAACAGTGTGGGCGTTGCTACATGCCAACTATTAGCAAACCGTTGAATTTGGAAGAGACCTTGGCTACAGCTGTTGTCGATTATCGTGTAATTTTAAGTCCTCAAGGCAACACTGCTCTCAAACACCTGAAGGCGCCGGCGGGGGAACTGATGCTTTTGGTAGGACCAGAGGGCGGTTTTTCTGTTGCTGAACTAAATTTAGCTCAAAATGCTGGGTTTATCCCGGTATGTTTGGGGCCTAGGGTATTGCGCACGGAAACTGCTCCTCTGGCGGCATTAGCGGCAATTCAAGCCCTGTGGGGAGATTTTTAGGGGCATGCTGCTAGATTACCATACTGGCCTTCTGGTACCTAACCTATTACCAAAATTCCAAGCATGCCTTAAAATAATTAGCAGGGCCGGCATCGGCGTGGTGTGGGCTATCGATGTTTGCCCTGTAACATGATAGCCATATTAATTACCAGCTGATTTAAGGAAATAAGCAGCTATGATCCAAACGTTGTCCAAAGAACGAGCTCAAAGCTTGTTTTATGTAGGCGGAATATTGTTGTTATTTTTATTTTTAGCACTGGGTTTTCAAACAGCCCTAGATTTATCAAGTCAAAAATCCCTTTATGATTCCAGTGTTGACCATGAGTTGAGTGCCAACGTTATTTTAGGTAAAACCTTATGGGATAAGAATAATTGTTCTGGATGTCATACTCTACTAGGTGAAGGTTCATATTTTGGATCGGAGCTAGATACCGTATTTTCCCGCTATCAAGGCCATCGCGAGGCCATTAAGGACTCGATACGATTTATTGATACCTACGGGATTCGAGAACGTAGGGTAATGCCACGTTTTAAGTTTACTGAATCAGAGCTTGATGCCATCGTAGATTTTTTAAGATATGCCTCCGAAATTAATATTAAACATTGGCCTACCCCAATCAAAGGTTAACTAACGGCGTAGTCCGTCAAGAGAGAAGTTAAATATGAGCTTGAAGTATAAATCCCAAACTGTCGCCAAGCCTTACTTCATTGCTGCCCTGCTACTGTTTGCGGTCCAGATTGCATTTGGACTAATCAGCGGCTTGCAATACGTGAGAGGGGATTTTTTATTCCCAAATCTTCCTTTCGATGTCTCACATATGGTACATACTAACAGCCTAATAATGCTGTTATTCCTAACCTTTATGGGATCTGCTTATTACATGGTGTCGGAAGAAACTGAAACCGAATTAGTTGCTCCTTGGTTAGCTTGGATAATATTTTGGCTATTTTTAGCCACTGCCTTAGCTACCTTAGCGGGCTATGTAGCGCTACCCTATGCGAAATTAGCCGAATTAACTAAAAATGACTTATTTCCAACTATGGGGCGCAAATATTTGGAACAACCAACTATTGCCAAGCTTAGTTTCATAGTATTGATGATAATAAGTGTCTTGCAGTTATTCATTACTGCTTGGAGAGGGCGTAAAACTGGCATAAACACTATAATGTTAATAGGTTTGGCCAGTACTACCGTAGTATTTGCACTGGCATTCTATAATCCAAATAACCTAGTACTCAGTAAATTTTACCGCTGGTGGGTAGTGCATCTATGGATACGTTGTACTTGGGAATTAATGGCAGCAGCCATGTTAGCGTTTTTACTCATTAGAATTACGGGCGTTCATCGTAATATAATTGAAAAATGGTTATATTTAATTTCAGCAGCCGTTTTGGTATCTGGCCTCATCGGGGTTGGTCAACATTATTATTGGATTGGTGCACCAGACTACTGGTACTGGTGGGGATCGGTGTTTTCGGCTTTAGAGCCAGTACCAATGTTTATGATGACGGTCTTCGCATTTAATATGCTTAACTTGCGCAACTATGAGCACCCAAACAAGGCCGCACTTTTGTGGACAATTGGCAGTACTGTGGTGACGTTTTTAGGCGCTGGCATAGGTGGTTTTATCCACACTTTAGCTCCTATCAACTATTATACCCATGGCACCCAAATTACGGTTGCTCATTCCCATATGCTATTCTATGGTACCTACATAATGCTAAGTTTAGCTATGATTTCCTACGCTGTTCCAACTTTATATGGGCATAAAGCCAAGAACGAACGTGCGCAAGTGGTAGAGATGTGGAGCTTTTGGTTAATGACCGTAGCTATGACCTTTATTACCTTATTCCTAGCTACTACCGGCGTGTTGCAAGTTTACCTCCAACGCTACACCGATAATCCACAACCATTCATGGTAGTGCAAGAACGTATTGCTCTATTTTACTGGATGCGTGAACTGGCCGGATTAGCCCTAGCCATAGGATTTGTAATTTACTTAGCCAGTTTCTTTGTAACTGCAAATCAACACAAGAAACATAAACCTCATCATTAGTTACCCCCCATGTGGCTGACCTAAGGTTCCCTAATGTTGGAAATAATTGTAACTAACTATTCTAGAGGGATGGACTAAACCAACAGAACCGTAAAATTTGGGGGCCGAAGGTCCCCAATAGGGTTTGGGTACGTTTTAACCGATATCCTGCAGGGGCTTACCAGCTAATACATTGAAATATAGAGAAAAATATTCTCCAAAAAAACTGAAGAAACCTCATCTTGAGAACGCGGCTCTAGCGCAGTGGGGTTGGCTACAGGATTGCCTATGGCCAATGATGTATTTGCAGTTAATATAGTATTGACCACGATATCATATATAATTGTAATATTTTATCTTATCCGATTCTAAATACCACCATGCCAATAGCATGCCTGCCCAAGCTATGCTGGCTGCAGCAATAAACGTTATGGTAGCACCGTAAGTTACCCATAAATTGCCACTTATTAGGCTACCTACAGCCCCGCCGGCTCCAAAACTTACTCCACTATACAATGCTTGCCCAAAACTCTGCTCAGTTCCTACAAAATAACGATGTACCAAATGTATAGCCGCAGCGTGGAAAGCTCCAAATGTCAATGCGTGCAATACCTGTGCCATGACCAGTATTCCAAAGTATTCTGGTAATAAGCCAATTAACAACCAACGTAACACGGCTGCTCCTAAGCTGATTAGTACCACATTACGCGCACCATAGTATTTCATGATTCGCCCCATACTTAAAAATATCCCAATCTCAGCACTTACCCCTAATATCCAGAAGATACCTATGATTGAATTTGTATAATGGTATTGTTCCAAATAGATAGAATAAAAAGCATAATATGCGCCATGACTTACTTGCATTAAAAAACATATGACCAGTAACATATTGCGGGCTAATATATTATCATTAAGTTTTATCTCTACCGCATCACTCGTGTTAAATTGCCGTTTAGGTATAGACAAGCTAACTATCCATAATCCCACATATAGGGTTAGTATGGTTATCGGTACTATCTGCAATCCGTAGTTAACTGAGGCTTGGCTCAGTACCATGACTGTTACGATAAAGCCTATGGATCCCCACAAGCGGATCAGCGAGTAATTATTAGCCTGGTCCTGAAGGTAAGAAAGGGTTATGACCTCAATTTGAGGTAAAACAGCATGCCAAAAGCAGCCAAATAAACCAATAACTAAAGCCAGTTGCCAAAAATTTTGGGCCCAAAATATGCCTAAAAAACTGATCCAATTTAGAAATGCTGCAATGCGTACCTGAGTAATTGGATCATAGTTGCTGGTAAATGCCGTCCATAGGTTAGGCGCCACGGTCTTAGTGGCCATTAGAATGGCCATTAACTCACCTATATCCAGCGGACTAACACCGTGTTTTTGCTTTAAATATAGGCCCCAAAATGGAAATACAGCCCCTAACGCTGCAAAGTAGCAAAAATATAAAGCAGCCAGCCGTAAATATGGCATGCATCAGCAACGGCCGTAAATCGGCACCGCGGCTCCACTTATGTAGCTAGATTGACTTGAAACTAAAAATAGGATCAAATCGCCTATTGCAGCAGGTGGTACCCATGTAGAATAATCAGCATCTGGCATTGAAACACGATTGGCGGGGGTATCGATAATACTTGGAAGTATACAATTAACCCGGATTCCTTTGTGCAAATTTTCCTTGGCTAAACTTTGAGTTAGAGTAACTACTGCTGATTTGGCCACAGAATAGGCCGCCATATTAGCCTGACCTTCCAAACCGGCGCGGGCGGCAATGTTTATAATGGCTCCTTGGCCTTGGTTTAACATGGCTGGGATAACGCTGTGGCAACAGTTAAATACGGTGCGTAAGTTGATATTCAGCATAAAATCCCAATCTTTTACAGTGGTTGCATGTACTGGCGGTCCCATGGTAAACCCACCAGCTATGTTGACTAAAGCATCAATATGCTTGAATTGCTCTAATGCAAGCTTTACCATATCGGATGTTGCATCGGTATTCATTAAATCCGTGGCAATAATCATAGATTGGACTTTGTTATCCAGTTTGGATTTAGTTATCTCCAAGCCTCCTGAATTTAAGTCCACCAGTATTAATTTTGCACCGGTCGTAGCGACTTTTATTGCTACTGCCTGACCAAGATGACCAGCTGCCCCCGTTATTAGTACCACTTTATCAGCGAAATTTTGCATAACTGTATACCTCAAAAATAAAGAGTTTCAACCACAATAATACCTGTGGGTTATAGTTTAGTCTGCATACAAATATTTAGCCAGTGCTTGGATATCATCTTCGTAAACATCAGCAAATCGAATTCCAACATCATATTTACCATTGATATTAGGTTGACACCACACCACTTTGCCAATTGCAGTCAAAGGAGCTCTAGCCGTAGATTCATCAACTATAGCTTTTACACCGTGCTTTTGTTTACTCCAGCCTTTTAAGCTAACCTTGACACTTAGCAAGTCACCTTCAGCATATGCACTTAATAATTCACAACAAATACCATTTTGAGCAATATTAATTAGATATCCACTATCCGTGCTATGTTCAGGTAGAGGGTAACTCAACAGTAGGATTTCTACCATCGCATTTATGTCAATACGTGGAAATTGCCTAGTTTCTTCATTTTGCTGCACTAGTACGGTCTCCATATTGCAAGTGGCAGGAAATATTTTATATAATTAAATCAATGATATATTGGTAGATTAGGAATTATTTCAACATGATCATATTTGTGATTATCATACTTGCATACGATGTATACCAATTAATCGTGGTAAATAATAGGTTATGCCACTAAGCCCGGTATTTTAAATAATTAATAACTTGATGATTCTACCTAAGATCGGACCGCGGATTCATGGGAAAATCTTTTTCCATGCGTTCATAAAATTCCCGGGCCTTTTGAGTATTAGCCTTAGGTACCATTATGCGGATATTCAAGAATTGATCGCCAGGTGGATTACCAGGTAAACCCCGGCCTTTTAAACGTAGCTTAGTTCCACTTTGAATTCCAGCTGGAAGTTTTAAATCCACATTACCACCTAATGTAGGTACTGCTATAGTCCTGCCTAAGGCAGCCTCCCACGGTGTTATTGGCAGATCTAGATAAATATCTCGCTGTTCAGATTTAAACAATCGATGTTGATTAAAAGCAACTTCTAAATACAAATCACCACGGTGCCCATTAAATCCAGCTATTCCTTGGCCTGTTAAGCGAATGCGTTGGCCAGCTATAACACCCGCTGGAATTGTTACTTTTAAAATACGTTGTTTATATTTACCAGGTTCATGACGATTGGTAGCCGCTTCAGGTATTGGCAGTTCCCTAATTGTTCCGTTAAATGAATCTTCAAGATCAATATATACTGGAACTTGATGATCGTTGGGTGGCGAATTAGGCTCCTGTTTGCCACTGCTAACGTTATTATCAGTAGTGCTAAAATTGTGCCTGTATCGGTATTGGGAGTGCCCTGAATTACCGAATAATGTCTCAAAAAAATCACTGAATATCCCAGGGCTACTAGTGTTGCTTGCATGGAAGGCAAAATCATTATTGCGATTTGGAGGTGGTCTGAACGTATCGTTTGCTTTCCAGTTATTCCCAACATTATTGTAGGTAGTCCGTTTTTCGGGATCTTTTAGTACCTCGTAAGCTTCCTGAATTTCTTTAAAATGTTGTTCAGCATTGGGTTCTTTGCTTACATCTGGATGATATTTACGGGCTAAACGCCTATATGCACGCTTTACATCTTCGGCGCTAGCTTCACGCGCTACTCCCAATGTTTTATAGTAATCTTTAAATTTCATATCTAATCCATAGAATATCAATTGTGCAGCAATGGTTGAGATGCGTAATCACTGTGTATAGGTCAATACAAATAGCTATTGCGTACCGGCAAACTAAACCGGATTCCCAGTACATATTCTATAGTTTAACATATATTTGGATACTTAGCTGTGAATCTTGGGCAATCACGTAATATTATTTTTCATATACTAACCTAAATCCTAGATGCGAATTTCCAATATTTTGTGGAGAGTAATCGCGCCGATATGAAGTAGCTGCTGTTCCTGGGTATAACCAACTTCCACCACGCAATACCTTATTTTCACCATTATCGTTGATTACTGGGTCGTTCTTTTTGTGCTTTGTATACGCATCATCCAGGTAAGTATCGGTTACCCATTCCCACACGTTGCCATGCATATCGTAGATACCAAAGGGGTTAGCTTGATAGCTACCAACAGCTACTGTATTATGTTCACAATTTTCACCTGCATTTACATTAGCACTATTGGGTTGCTTATTGATGCAGGTTGGTAGTTTATTACCCCAAGAATAGGCCGTAGTCGTACCGGCACGGGCGCTATATTCCCATTCGGCTTCTGTTAACAGGCGGTAGGTACCGCGTCTTTTGGCGTTTAATTTGCTAATAAATTCTTGTACTTCCA
>JXSN01000337.1 GCA_001276605.1 Achromatium sp. WMS2 | reverse complement strand
TACATCCTGGAATAACGTAGTACCAGCCATAGCCAAGCTAAAGACTACCAACAATTTGACTCCGGAATCCATATTAGACTTAAATCCAGAGGTTTTAGCCAACTGGATACGTCCTGCGGGTTATTGCAATATTAAAAGCCATCGCCTTCACAACTTGTGCCGCTTCATAATTGCCAACGGTGGCTTATCCAACTTAGAACAATGGCCAACAACACGTCTCCGCACCAATTTATTGGCAATAAATGGCATTGGTCCCGAAACGGCAGATGACATTCTACTTTATGCTTTCGCAAGACCAGTATTTGTGATTGATACCTACACCAAAAGAATTGCGGGCCGCTTAGGCATAATCGATCCCAAAGCTAATTATGAGACCATACGCAACTTTTTTAAAACAAGCTTGCAAACTAAGCATCAAGATTACAACGAATTGCATGCCTTATTGGTGCAACATGCCAAACAAGTGTGCCGCAAGCAACCCTTATGCACTAAATGTTGCATAGCACATAAATGTGCTTACAACGTAACTAATTAATTAAGTGGCTAAAATATGCCAACTAAATTTGCGGGCAAATTGGAAGCTAGCACCTCTTCAACTCTGTGTTTTAACTAAAATAGGAGAATAAAAACCAGTCGTACCCAAATTTCTGATCTTAACTGATTAATATATAGCTAATTTTCTAGTCATAAAGGTTTAGCGTTCTTTGTTACTATTTCTAAGAAATATGTTCCAGATCAAGATAGACCAATAGCATTTATATATTGCAAGTATTATCCAGCAGGAAAATTATTTAAGGATAGAGCTTTGGTGGATATTTCATTGCTTAGTATTCAAGGAAGGATTGAAGAGAGAGGATGGATCTTAGATGAATTTCTACCATTACGGAGATCTAAATATTCGTTTAGGTCTTGCTCAATTGGTAGTTTTTTCGTAAAATATGTTATACGGTATTTTAAACGATTGGATAACAAGACAGAGATTATTTTAGCCCCAGGGTCTCTAGGATTCCCAGATGGTAGAGATGCGGATTTAGAAAAGATTTATAGAAGATTAGGATTTATCCCTTTAACAGATGATGTTGGAGTTGAGATGACTGATAACACGATATTAGCAGACGTTTATCCAGTTGAACAGATTAATCTACAGTATTTTGATTCTCAATTGTCTTGGTATTACAAGAATGGCTCGGCTTATCAAGATGGTTTATCTTGATTAAACATTGATTTATCTTGATTAAATGACGGCTGATATTATTATAGATTTTAGAGTCTTTTTATTATATAGTATATATTAAAAAATAAAATTTTAGATTTGATTAAATTGAGGAGAGTGTCATGTTAAATTCTATTGAAAATCTAATTAATGGTTTCTTTGGCCCCAATTCTAAAGATGGATTGGTTGAAGAATCTAGCCCAAAAGTTCCAGAATCTAGCCCAAAAGTTCCAGAATCTAGCCCAGAAGTTACAGAGATTAGGTTAAAAGTTCCAAAATCTATTTCAGAAATTCCAGAGATTATTTCAGAAATTCCAGAACATATTTTAAATTCGCCAGGATTTAGTTTAGACGCTCATGAGCATTTTTTATCAATAGCTAGAGAATTATTATTTGTAGAAAGTATGGAGGATGTTCTTTATGATCAATATTGTAAAGATGTTGGTATTGAAAATAATTAGGTCGTATTCTTTAGGAAGTTCTCTATAGTGTAAGAGAAATTAGAGATAAACTAAAGAGTTAAAAATAGGAAAATTAAGGAGTTGTATCATGATACGTAATATAGGCAAAGTAACCAGAGAGTTAGCTAAAAGAGCCCCTGGTTATAAAACTAGATCCGCTAAAATAGCAGCAATTAGTCGTAAACAAT
>JXSN01000336.1 GCA_001276605.1 Achromatium sp. WMS2 | reverse complement strand
TTTTAGGTGAGCATGTGACCATAACCACTGGTACGGGTGCAGTACATACAGCCCCTGGTCATGGTTTGGAGGATTATCAGGTGGGTTTGCGGTATAATTTGCCAGTGTATAATCCGGTGGGGCCAGATGGAAAATTTGTTGCTAGTACGCCACTGTTTGCCGGGTTGCATGTATTTACTGCCAATACCAAGGTAATTGAGGAGCTGCAGGTGCGTGGGTGTCTGGTACATAGTTCTAGACTGTGCCATAGTTATCCACATTGTTGGCGGCATAAAAGCCCTATTATCTTTCGGGCTACGCCGCAGTGGTTTATAAGTTTTGAACAAAACGATTTAAGGGCTACGGCCTTGCGCGAAATTGAATATGTGCATTGGATGCCGGAGTGGGGTAAGGCGCGTATTCATGACATGGTGGCTGAGCGTCCTGAGTGGTGTATATCTCGGCAGCGTACCTGGGGCTTGCCGATTCCCTTATTTGTGCATAAAGAAACTGGAAAGTTGCATCCTGATACCCAGAGCCTGTTGGAACAAGTGGCTGTTAGAGTAGAGGAGCATGGTATTCAGGCCTGGTTTGATCTTAAACCAGAAGAATTATTGGGGGTGGTAGCGCCTCTTTACGAAAAATCCCATGATACTCTGGACGTATGGTTTGATTCGGGCGTGACCCATGCCTGTGTTTTAGAAATGCATAAGGAGTTGCAGGCGCCGGCGGATGTGTATTTGGAGGGTACCGATCAGTATCGAGGTTGGTTTCAATCTTCATTGATGACTGCGGTGGCAATGTACGGTCGTGCTCCCTATCGTCAGGTATTAACACATGGATTCGTGATTGATGAAAATAAAGTTAAAATGTCTAAATCTGAAGGTAATCTGGTTACACCGCAGCAAATTTGGAATAATTTGGGGGCGGAAATAATTCGTTTGTGGACTGCTAGTGCTGATTATCGTACGGGGATGGCGCTCTCTGACGAGATCTTTATACGCGTCACTGATGTGTATCGACGCATCCGTAATACGGCCCGGTTTCTTTTGGCGAACCTGGAGGGTTTTGACCCTGAGTTGAATCAAATATCCCCAGATAGCATGCTGGCATTAGATAATTGGGTGGTTGATAGGACCTATCATTTACAGCAGGAGATCATCAAGGCCTATCAGGAATATCAATTTCATAATGTGGTACATAAAATACATAACTTTTGTACCAATGATTTAGGTAGCTTTTATTTGGGTATTATCAAAGATCGCCAATATGTTACTCAATGGGATAGTCTACCACGCCGTTCAGCTCAAACAGCTATGTATCATGTGATAGAAGCTCTTACGCGTTGGTTAGCGCCGATTTTAAGTTTTACTGCGGATGAGATTTGGTCCTATATCCCCGGTGTTCGTAGCGATTCGGTTTTTCTGGAGGCCTGGTATACCAAGCTGACCCCTTTGGACGCTAGCAGTCCCTTTACCCCCAAGGTATGGGAGCAGATCTTTCAGGTACGTCAAGAAGTTAGTAAGCATTTGGAGCAAGCTCGTAAGGCTGGAACTATCGGTTCATCTTTAGATGCAGAAGTGGACTTGTATGTTGACAAAAATATGCTAGACTGCTTATTGGGCTTTGGTGATGAGTTGCGGTTTGTATTGGTAACCTCATATGCCCGGGTTCACCCCTTGGAAGTTTCTGGAAACGAGGCTGCGGCCACAGATCTGGCTGGTTTAAGGTTACTGGTGGCACCTTCGCAACACGCTAAATGTGCTCGCTGTTGGCATCATCGTGAAGATGTAGGTACTAACTCCGAACATCCGCAGTTATGTGCACGCTGTATTGATAATTTGACGCAAGGAGGAGAGACCAGGCTCTACGCGTGAACTGTAATGAAAGAC
>JXSN01000335.1 GCA_001276605.1 Achromatium sp. WMS2 | reverse complement strand
TTGCGCTGGTTAAATCAACAGTATTTAATGCAGGCAGATCCGGGGCGATTAGCCAAGCTGTTGGTGCAGCATTTGGAAAATTTGGGGATTGTTGAGACCGATAGTCCTGACCCCATAGAAGTGATTAAAGCGCAACAGGGACGGGCACAGACAGTAGTGGAGTTAGCAACAAATAGTGTCTTAATAGTCATTGGTTTTAAATAATAACGGGAATTGCAGACTGGCGATAGCGGTGCCATTGCCAATGGTATGGTACTGTATTAGGGTGGCTATTATCAAATTATCTTGGTTGCAGCATTATAATTTGTTATCAATATTCTCAATATCAACGCAGATTACAACTAAAGGTATATGTTAGAATTTGTACTATTACTAAATTAGTGGTAGCTGATTACCTTAAATTAAGGTCAAAGTTAATAGAATTGGATTTATGGATCAGCAACCTTTATGAAGCCCTTCATTTGCAACTAATTGCATTGGTTATAAATAAGCTAAGCAGTTACAATTGAGTATTGATATTAGTATGGGCATAGATAAGCCCTGGTTTTTAACATTTTCTTGTCAAATCGGTATTAATGGTTATGGCTGATCGTAGACTTCAGGTTTTTCACGCGGTTGCACGTCTATTGAGTTTCACTAAAGCAGCTGAGATGCTGCATATGACGCAACCAGCGGTTACGTTTCAGATACGGCAGCTTGAGGATCATTTTAACACGCGCTTGTTCGATAGGGTGCATAATCGGATAAGTTTAACCGAGGCTGGAACGGTGGTATACAGTTATGCACACCGAATATTTGAGTTACATGCGGAGATGGAGCGCACGGTAAAGGAGATCATAGGCGAGGTTAGTGGAGCAATTTCAATTGGTGCTAGTACTACAATAGCCGAGTACATGTTACCCGCATTGTTAGGTGATTTTAAGGATGTATATCCAGATGTTACCATCCACTTACGGGTATCTAATACGGATGGTATCGTGGCCATGGTGGAAAATAACAGTATTGATTTAGGTGTTGTAGAATCACAAGTCGGCAATAAAAGCTTAATCGTTGAACCTTGTAGCGACGATCACTTAGTGGTAATTGTACCAGCAGATCATGGATTAGCCGCCAGAACTAGCCTGTTTTTCCATGAGTTATTAGAATTCCCTTTTATCTGTCGTGAAGAAGGATCAGGTACTAGGGAAGTCATTAATGAATACATGGGAAAAATTGATGGTTGTGGGGCTGGCCTAAAAGTGGCAATGGAATTGGGCAGCCCCGAGGCAGTTAAGGGAGCCGTCGAGGCTGGCATGGGGGTATCCGTCGTATCCCAAGCCTCGATACAGAAGGAACTGCGCCTTGGATCTTTGGTAGCTATTCCCCTAGAGCCGCCGTTATTGCGACCTTTTTCTTTTGTGTACCAAAGGCAAAAATTTCGTTTGCGGTTAATTGAAGAGTTATTGGAGATGGCACGGGTATATTGTGCCAAACAAAGTAAATCTCAACAAATTGCTGATTTTACATGGCCATCATCATGACTTAGAAATTAACCGCACCGCAGGCGGTACCCAGATTTAGAATATGCTGAAACTGGGTATCAGTTGCAAATTGGTCAGTTAAGGGTCGCAAGCAACGATTAATCCAGGTTACTAAGGATTCCTGGCGCCGGTTAACTATTGTAGGTTTGGTGTCACAGGTAGGGATATTGGCCAATTGCTGAGCTTGATTAGCTTGAGTGTATACGGTGTAATTTTATAACTAGATATCGCACGGTTACCAGGTAACACGTTGGTTATAAAAGCTCTAAATCCTCCAAATTAGTTACTCTCGAGACCTGTCCATGCCATCACTTGTGTACCTATTTCTGGTAATAATGTTAGCTGTTGTATTTACAGATTTAG